>CAZBGG010000007.1:0-2840 GCA_964491305.1 uncultured Methanosarcinales archaeon | reverse complement strand
AATTCAAGGATATCTTCTCTTAAAGTTACTTCTCCACCGGTAAAAACTACTTCCTCGCAAGTCTCCCTCGCTTCTTCAAGCTCCTTTAATAATTCGTCTTTGTCTCTATTGCCATACTCTTTCATATGTGCCTGGACACAGAATCTACAGTTATTATTGCATATAAAACCTATCTTCAAATCAAGCCTTCTTCCCATTTGGCTCTTTTGGAATCTATTGTATTTTTTTAGCTTTTTGATACTGCTTTATATAGGAGAAGTGATTTCTTTGCCCATGGCAAGTACTTTTGAAGAAGCCAGAAATTCTATAGGGAAATATTGTTATTCTGAATGCAGAGCATACTGTTGTAGGAAAGGTCAATTGACAGTCACAGAAAAAGAAGCCGAGCTTATTTGCAAAGGGGAGATTTCAAAATTTATTGGGGAAGGAAGAATATGTGTATTGGAAAACGGTCGCTTCTTAATTGATTTGAATAAAACCTGTCCTGCTCTTGATGGATTTAAATGTATTTTGCACAAAGATCCTAATAGGCCTAAGGCATGTCGGGATTTTCCTATCTTCCTTGAAAAAAATAATGTGAATATTTCAGAAGGCTGCTATGCAGTACTTGATGGTTTGCTCTACACACATATCGGCAAGATGAAAAGAGAAGGCTATACAGTTGATACTTTTATTCCTAGAAATAAGAGAAATTAATTGTCAATTAGGGTTCAATTTAAGAATTTAGGCCGGTTTAGTTTTATATAATTCAAAACTTCCAAAAGCTTTAAATAAAGTATTTTTTTCGTCTTATCAAAAATTTGTAAAAGGTGAGTGTTATGACAATTGTAAGTTTCGGGTTCAATAAACTAGAGGTTGTAAAGAATAAACCAATAAAGGATAAAGTAAGTGTGAGCAACAATGTTAGGATTGATGAAGTTGAAGAGACAACAATGAATTTTGGTAAACAAAAGCAGAGGGTTATAAAGTTCTCGTTTAACTATAAAACCACATACTCTGATGAGGTAGGTCATTTGGAAATCAAGGGTGACCTCTATTATACGGGTGAAAAAAAGATAATAGATTCCGTGCTTAAGCAATGGAAAGATTCAAAAAGTGTGCCTGATGAGGTAAAGACTCCAGTTATTAACACTATTTTGGGCAAGAGTACGATTTTGGCACTTTCGCTTTCCAATGAGGTTAATTTGCCGCCACAGGTTAATTTACCAAAGGTCAAAGTGCAGAAATAGCACCAAAACATTTTTATAGGGTTTTTATTTTGGCACATCATTCTTTCGGATGGTGATTATAAATGACAGATGGAACAGCATTAAAGGTAGCAGAGGCATTCCAAGACGATGTGAACAAGGGAATTGTAAGAATAGATTCAAGTTTCATGCATGAATTGGGTATTAGACCTGGGGACATTGTAGAGATAGAAGGTGGGAGAAAAACTGTAGCCATCTCTGATAGGGCCTATCCTGGCGATATTGGCTTGAAAATCATCAGGATGGATGGGATAACAAGGAGAAATTCTAAAACCGGTATTGGGGAAAATGTTGTGGTAAGGAAAGCTGATGTGAAAGAGGCCAAAAAAATCATTATAGCTCCTGCTCACAAGGGGGTATCAATTCAAGCACACCCTTCATTGTTTAAGAATGGTCTCTTGGGTAGGGTTCTGGTGAAAGGAGATATAGTGCCTCTTGGTGGTGCAAACAGAAGAAGATCTGCGATGGGGGGAAGCGCTTTCAATGACATATTTAATATGCTTAATGAGAATATGCCAGGCTTTGGATTTTCCGATTTAAAGTTTATTGTTGCTGATGTTTCTCCAAAAAACGAGCCTGTTGTTATAAGTGACCAGACTGAGGTTGTATATGATCCTGACGCCAAAGAGACTGTAGAAGAAAAGTTTTTAGAAGTTACTTATGAGGATATAGGCGGACTTAGTGATGAGATAAAAAGAATCAGGGAGATGGTGGAAGTCCCATTAAAACATCCTGAGATATTTGAGAAGTTGGGTATTGAGCCGCCGAAAGGTGTGCTTATGCAGGGACCGCCGGGGACTGGGAAAACTCTTTTGGCAAAGGCAGTTGCCAATGAAACGGCATCCAGCTTTTTCCTGATAAATGGTCCGGAAATCATGTCAAAGTTTTATGGGCAAAGTGAAGCTAATATTAGGAAAAAATTTGAGGAGGCGGAGAAAAACTCTCCATCAATTATATTTATAGATGAAATAGATGCCATAGCTCCGAAAAGGGAGGAAACCCCCGGAGAAGTTGAAAGAAGAGTTGTTGCTCAGCTTCTTAGTTTGATGGATGGGTTAAAATCCAGGGGAAAGGTTGTGGTGATTGCGGCTACGAATATACCTGATTCTTTGGATCCTGCCTTGAGGAGACCTGGAAGATTTGATAGAGAGATCGAAATAGGTGTTCCAAACAAAGAAGGAAGGCTTAAGGTTTTGAAGATTCACACAAGAAATAATCCTTTTTATACGAAGCTGAATGCTTTAAGGGATGATAGAAAAATTGATGAAGAACACAAGAAGGCGCTTGCTCTTGTTCTGGAGAACAGCAATGATATGGAAGAGGTTACACCTGATATTCTGGACAGCCAAATAGATAAATTAATCAAAGAAAAGCCAGAAAGTAAAGAAACTTTTAATAGTGTTAATAGGGATAAATTGAAGGATTTTCTCAGAAAGATTTCCAACAACATGAAAGTTGTCAATTTAAATACTTTGGCTGAGAAAACCCACGGTTTTGTTGGGGCAGATCTGGCATCCCTCTCAAGAGAGGCTGCGATGGAGGTTCTAAGAAGAATTATCCCCGATATGGATTTGAGTGAAGACGAGCAGATAC
>CAZBGG010000006.1:5441-19080 GCA_964491305.1 uncultured Methanosarcinales archaeon | reverse complement strand
TGCTATTAAAAAACTATAGAGACGAAAAAAGTATTAGACTCATAGGTGTTAAAATAGGTACTCTCACGGGGGGAAAAGAAACCCAATTGACACTGGGATATTTTCTCTGAGTCTTTTGAAAAATTCCAACCGAGAATAATTCTAGCATATCTTTTTCTATTTTACTTTACAAGCCTTCTTCAGATTAAAATTACCAAAAGGTAACCAAATAAAGCCCCTCCACTTATAAAGGGCATGGCAGGATAAAACTTATCTTTTTTGCTATAAGTAAGTAAAATAAATAGAGCAATGGCAGTTGTTATAATTATAATAATTGGGTATATAAAAGATGCAAAAGTTTTCATAACAGTGCCTGCAAAAATTAATGGAAAAGCAATATCCCCCCCTCCCAGAATCGCAGTTTTTATTCTTTTTGGACTTTTATTGTTCTTACTACCATCTATTTTCTTATGCTTATCAATTAAAGATAATTTATTTGATTTTTCGTCATACGGCATCATCAATCCCGCAAAAAGCTTGTTTTCGGTCTGGAAATTTGCCAAAGAGATCATATGTTTAGTCTTCCATACAGCAACCATATCATACAAAGAAATTACAATAAGAAGTATTATCGCAGCACTCAGGGCGATATTAGGCACAATTAAAGCAGCCAGACCACCATAGATAAATATTTCGGTAAAATTATGAACCACCACATTCTTTTTAAAAACTTTAAAATAAGCAAGAAGCCCTACTAGAATCAGGGTAATAATCCATGAAATTGTTATAGGGAAACCAAAAAATGAAAAAGGAAATAACTCCATATCAGATTTTATTCCAAGAAAATCTAAAAAGATAGGTATAAACTGTGCCAGAGCAATATACAAGCAAACACCTATACTCAACAAAAACCAAAGCACCCATATCTTATTTTTCCTAAATCTTATAATCAACAATATCAGGACAGTTCCTATAAGGATTGCAAATGTTACATAAAGCCACATCATCCTTTCCTGCTCCGGCTCCAATTGCGGTGGCTCAAAACCAGTTTTATTGAAGGCTCCTTCCCTAATATGGGTTTTGCCAGTTTCCGAGGTTTTTTCAATGTCTATATACTGATTTATGATTATTAAGCCAATCAATTGAGATAATACGAAGATTATAACAAGAAATAACGTGACCTTAAAATTGTGTTTCATAGAGTGACGTTTGTTATTATATTTTTAAAGTTTTGGGTGAATAATCAGTTTTATCTATTTCTGGTTCAATCTTTTTACCTTGTGGTGCATATAGAATTTTTTTTAAAATGTCAATAGGAAATCGACACTATCGGTCAATAGACCGATAGCACCGTCAGGCAACAGACTAGTTAATCAGCCTGACTGGCCATTCTGTATTTACACACAGAAGGCATATTCGCCATTTAGTGGCTCGGTCAATTTCCTCGGAAGGTTAATAGTAACATCTATTAACCCAGTGAAGCTGAACAAAGAGTCTGTTGCTTCACGCTGCCTGATTGTTCCACTTTGTTATGACGATAAAACTAAGTCACTGGTGAACACACCAGTGGAATAATCAGATTCAAGGAAAAAATTTCTATAAAAACACACAAATTCCTTCACTTGAAGAGGGAAAATTTTTGATACATGATAAGGAAAAATTATTTAAATCTCCATTAATGAAATAGCTTATGGCAACTAAAGGAGTTTTGTTTGATCTTGATAATACACTATATAACTACGATTCAGCTCCCGGGGTGGCCCTTGGAGCAGTCCATAGGGAAGTTAAAAAACACATTAATATTTCATACCCTAAATTTCTTGAGTTGTTTAAGCAATCAAGAGACGAGGTACATAAAGAACTCGATGGAACGGGAGCTTCCCATAATAGGACTTTGTATTTTCAAAGAATGCTTGAAAAAATACACGAAAAGTTAATGCCTAAAATAATTCTAAGACTCAGTAAAGTTTACTGGAACACTTTACTATCTGAAATGAAACTTAACCCCAATGTAGAAGACGTTTTACAATACTGCAAAAAAAACAATATAAAGATTGCTATAGTTTCTGACCTTACAGTTGATATCCAACTGAAAAAAATAAAAACGTTAAAGATTGAAAAGTATATAGACGCTTTGGTCACTTCTGAAGAAGCTGGAAGGGAAAAGCCCCACTCAATTATGTTCTTTTTGGCATTAAATAAGCTTGGTTTACTACCAAAGGAGGTAATAATGGTCGGTGACAACAGAAACACGGACATAAAAGGCGCAAATTCAGTTGGTATCCCTTCTGTCTTATTCTGCAGGAAGAAATACAATGACAAAATGAAGAGAAAGGACATTCTTCCAAATTACACAATAAAAAACATGAAGGAAATTATTAGAATAATCGAAAAAATTAATTTAGAAAAAGAAGGAAGCAACAAAAATAATGAAGAGGGATATGTCAAATTTAAATGCAATTACAGAAAAACAATGCCTTTACCTGCCTCTAAAATAAAAGAAATCGATGTTTATAGACAAAAACTTTATGATACAGGACTTATTGGTGCATATCCTGATGGAGTAGGATATGGAAACGTCAGTAAAAAAAACGGTAATATAATAATTACAGGCACAGCTACTGGAAAATCAAAAAAACTTAACAATAAGGGATATTGTAAGATAACAAGATATAACATTAAAAAAAACGAAGTCTTCTGTACAGGGCCAGTAAGGGCATCTTCTGAAAGCATGACACATCTAGCCCTTTATGAATGTTCCAGAAACATTGGAGCAGTGATTCATGTCCACGATATGGGAATCTGGAAAAAATACCTAAACAAATTGCCTACAACACCCAAGGAAGCAGCCTATGGCACACCTGAATTGGCAGATGAAATAGTAAAATTATACAAGCAAACAGATTTCAGAAACAAAAAGATAGGTATTTTCGGAGGGCATAAAGAAGGATTAATCTCGTTTGGTAAGAATCTTGAAGAAGCATACAACATAATCATTAATTATTTTTTAAAAACCTATCCAAATCTAAAGATTAAAAAATAGTTATTCTCCTGGGTTATTTTATTGATTTTCCGTAAAATCACAAGAGAAATATAAAGCCTAAGCCATAAATGACAAACACTCTCCTAAATCTCTAGGCAAGGCTTTGGTCAAATATAATGAAAAATAAAAATAGGGCAACATAAGCCGCCTTCTGTACAATTCCCTAAGGAAAATTGTGCTGACATTTGACTAAGCGTCTTAGACTTGCACCGGCCAGGGCTCACCGTTTCACCCATCCTTAAAGCGACGTCCGCAGGTTAGCTCTCTTCCGTCACCGGAAAATTCGCACGCATCATCCCATTAGCCATAAGAGGTCTCGTTTCTGTGTGGTTGCCATCCGTTTCCAAATCTGCCCTTTCAAACAGTGGCCACCTAAATACATAGGCATTTGGTGGGCGGACTTTCCTCAGTTAAAAACCGATAGTCAGCCGTTACCCTATCATAGCTCAAGAAATTACAATAATATTTTAATGTTTTGCAACCCGTCAATTTAATTTATCCTTACTTGGCAAGGGCAGAGTTTACTAAACTCTTCAGCACAATTTACTCCTCCAATTAATTCTCCGTAATGCATTGGTATTGCTAGCCTTGGATTAATTACTCTTGCTGCCTCTGCAGCTTCTTTAGCATCCATAGTATATTTGCCGGAAACTGGAAGCATTGCATAATCAATAGGACCTAAATATGACATTTCATCTATAAAATCCGTATCTCCTGCATGATATATTCTTTCACCATCAACATAGATAATGTACCCTAGCCATCCATTCGTCTTAGGATGATAGCTCTTATCCAGATTGTAAGAGGGAACCGCTTTTATACTAATATCACCTATATTTAGTTCGCTCCAGGATCTCAAATTTATGGGTTTACATACTCCTACTTTTGAATTGTTCATTGGAGGCATCAACACAACCGAGCCCCTTTTTTTTATCCTTTTTATATCCGAGGGACTATAATGATCAAAATGAGGGTGTGTAATCAAGATTATATCTGCCTTGAATCCCGAATCAATTTTGTAAGGGTCTACTGCTATGTTCTTTGTTCCGCTCTTGATTAAAAATCCCGAATGATTTAATCTCTCTATATTGACCATATGCCATTCCTCCTAATTAAATATCGACTAAAAACTTTCCATTATCCATAATCTTTTCGTCGTCTATGGAAATAGTAGGTTTTCTAAATATTCCATCTACATGGAAAGGGACATTAACTTTTCCACCAAAACCACTATTTTTTCCCAGGGCAAGATGGCAGGTCCCGGCCACCTTCTCATCTTCTAAAACCACACCACTCACCCTTGCATTTGGATTAGTACCTATACCAAATTCAGAAATATTATAAGCGCCTTTTTCTCCAACAGACGCGACCAATCTTTCAAAATCCCTGGCCTCTCTGCCACCTTCAAATTTTACAGCAAACCCCTTTTCAACAGTCACCTTTATGGGTTCATCAAGTTTACCTATTCCTGCTTGCGAAGCATCAACTACATACACCCCATTAGAAGTACCTTCAACTGGTGCTACAAAAGCTTCCGCACCGGGTAAGTTGCCCCAATCACCTGACTCTGAGAAAATGCCAACGTTTCTACCATAAGCTATCCTTCCTTTGATGCTAAAATTAATATCTGTTCCCAACTCTGTTTTTATACTTACAACCTCTCCTTTATCGAGATAATCTGCCAATTTATTCGTAAGAGTACTCATTCTTTTATAATCAACATCTATCGCTCTGTTTATAATATCCTCAGTAATTCCAGGCATAGATGCTATTCGTGCACCGTTTTTTGTTGCTCGAACCCTTGATTCTGTCCAGCTAAGTGATTTTTCAGTTACAATAATTACCACATCATATTCAGACATTTTATCAGAAACCCACTTTTCAGGCTCTTGACCGTTATTATTCATTATAGGAATCTCTATGAGCTCGGTACTAGCCAGGTTTTTGGATTTTTCAAAAATTTTAGCAGCAATATCTTTTTTTTTTTCGTCAGTTACAATTAGACATCTCTCTTTCTTTTTCAAAGCTAAACAAACATTTAGGATTATTTCCTCGGGGCTCATATAACAAAACCTCCATTTCTCATAATTGTTTGGCCATCAACAATTACCTCTGGATTTCTTATTACACCATCTATATGAATTTTTGAATGACAATTTGAGCCAGTTTTCTCGGGATACCCATTTCCAAAAGCTATGTGCACACCTGGAAACTTTTCATCCTGAATCATATTACCTATGAGCTCTTTTATAAACAAATTTGTACCTATAGCAAACTCCCCTATCCTTGATGCGTTTTCGTCTGTCTTCAATTTTGCCAAGAAGTCGGCCTCTAAATTTTTATTTTTACACTTTGCTTCAACTACAAAGCTATCTCTTATTTTAAGGAATAAAGGAAAATTGTTAAGAAGTCCAAACTTTTTTGAAAAATGATCCCCTAAAACGCCATCTATTACGGCAGTACCGTTAACATTACTGGGGCAAGTAAAAACCTCACCATCGGGAAGGTTTTTCCAATCTCCGGGATTTATATCTCCATCACTTAATACCCATTTGATTGAAGGATCAAATTCCACATTTAAGTCCGTGCCTTCACAGGTCTTAACCGTTATTTGTTTTGAATCTTTTACAATGTCAAAGACCTTTTTAGAAAATTTCTTTATTTCTTTGTATCTTGCATTCATTCCCTCCTCCATAATGCTTTGACTTATGTTAATCATATTTGCAAACCTTATGCCGGATTTATTAATCAAAGAAAGTAATGGTCTCCTAAAATTTTCCAGTTCCCCTTCCCTTCCCTGCATTGCAAGTATTCCAACCTGTGAAGAATTGAGAGCGTTTACAATATCTTCGGGTAAAACATTTAATGGTCTTGCCTGGAAATCCTCAACAATGAAGAACTTTATTTTGTCAGTTATATTTTTAGCCTCATTTAACAAAGAGACCGAAATTTCAAGAGTTTCCAAATCAGTTATTATAACAATCCTTTCGCCTTTAGACAATTTAAGGCAATTGACAACAGCCTCCCTAGCACCATTCTTTAAGTCACCCATCTTCATCATCAGCTGGTTTTTTCTATTTTCTTTGTTTTTATGTCGTATATGACTCCTTCAATCTTTTTTAGATTCCACTTGATAGCGTCAGATTTTTTTCTTAACTCACCATTCCTTAAATTGAGCTGGAGGAACAGTTCAAATATTTTTTCAACTAAATCTCTTATGACATAAACTTCCTTTAGATTATTATTTATAACAAGAACCACTGACCTTCTGGAAAGTTCACCAGTTAAATCACATAAACCAAGGAGATAATCATCAATCTGCACTTTCAATGAACTCTTAGAAGGAATTTTTCTTTTCTCAACATAGTTTAGGTAGCACTTTGCCTCAACATATTCCTGCATAGCCGCGCTCATGGCACCTATTGAATCAAGTTTTGGACTGCATTTCACTTTTTTTGTTTCACTTATTATTCTTTCAGCCTTCTGCAAGTTATTTTTTGCCTCCTTTAATTCGTTATTATGAACCAAAAATATAGCATGTTTCGAGTATCTTAGAACGTCCCTTGATTTTTTAACAAGCTCTTCCCTCTGTTGTTCAAAAAGCTCGAAATCTTCCTTTAACTTTAGAAAATCTTTATCACCAATCATAATAACGAGAAATCCTTATATTTATTTAAAATTAATCATTTATTCAACAAATTGTTTCAAAACTTAGTGGCTTCCAAAGAGATGAAATGTAATAAATCTGAAAAAATTTATGGGTAAAGAATTATTTTCTCATTGGATAGCCTTAATATGCGCCTTAAACTGAAGGCCAAAGAAAATCAATACTGATAGTAAAACATCCTGAAAATTTTGTACCCCGCAGAAAATAACAAAATAACGAAAATTTTGGCTTTATTAATTAAAACTAGAACAAGTAAAAGACAAAACACAAAAATTTATATACTTATCAAAACAGGAAATTAGATGATAGGAAAGAGGTGCTAATTTGTTTGGTAAAAATTTTGGTGAACTAAAAGCAGGGGGTTCTGACCTTTCCATAGAAAACAGAATGATTCAGTATATTCAAAAATTAAAACAGCTGGATAAAAAGATCTCAGAAATGGACAAAAAAAACCACATTGAATATGTGGACGTTCTCAATGAACAGGCGGATTTAATATCGTATCTGGAAAAGAATATAAGCTATAAAACAGTTAATGTAATGGAAAATTATAAAAATCTTCTTTCCAGACTTGAATCCAGAAAAAAAGAAGCTGACTTAAAGTTAAAGAAGTTTAAAAAAGAATGCAATGAAAGGATAAGAAATCTTAGAGAAACAAAAACTGGAAAAGAAGAAGTTAAGATTTTAATTAGCGAAATGGAGGACGCCGAAAAATCACATGATGACTATGTTGAAAAAATAAAGTTGGTTGAAGACAGAATGGCAGAATTAAAATATAAAATAGAGGAAATATGTTCAGAGAGGGCCAAGGACAGTAAGATGATTTCAAAAAATAATAGGGTTTAAGGTGATTTTAGTGAACAAAAGAGGTTTTATTATGTGGGGAGATTTTATAAAAGGTATGTTGTTAGGGATAGTGGTAGGAATTTTATTAACTATCTTGACAATTTCAGGACTTTTGCCGATACCCCTTGACTTGTGCGAAATACTTTAGGCACTTCAACTTGGGAAATTCAGGTCTTGAGAGAGAATAAGTCAAGAAAGGTTTTTAGCTTACCTCTAGATGTTAGGATATTTGATTATAAAGATTTCTTGATTGTAAACCAACCGCTTATGTGACAACACTAAATCACAGCCTTTTAAGGGTTTAACAAGGGGGCAACCCAAGCGTCGCGAGAAACAGAAATGTCCAAAAAAATCAAAAAAAGATATGCCCTTTTACCAAAAGAAGTAAAAAAAATTAAGAATTGATTTTTTCTCTTATTTCTTTTGCTTTCAAAGATGCCAAGTCAATCATTGAATCTATTTCCTCAGAGGTTAAAGCAATAGCCCCACCCTTCTGAAGTGCACAGATCTTTTCATCTTGAGTCATAGCTACAGTCAGTCTTGAATCAACATGCTCTTCTTCATCGGTTGTCGGGTCAATAACCAAGGCAGAGCCTATCTTTGATACCGTAACTGTTACGGGGAATTTCTTCAAGTTCAGTTTTTTTTCGGTTCTCACTTTGTAGTTCACTGCCTCCCCATCAAACTCAGGGAAATGGGTATCGTTTAGTGCCGCCAGAGCCGCTAAGGCTGAAGCATCTAGTAGGTTTCCTGCATCATTAATTGTACAAATATCTATTTGAACCAGCCAACACTTTTCACCTTTCTTGATTATCAAATCTTTAGGATCAACTGCATTACTTTCCCTAATCCCTCTATCTATAACTCTAGAGAGCTCAATTGCTTGTATATCTGGTGGACCAGAAACAAAATCCTTATTGGACAAAGGCAGTAATTCCGCATTGACCATTATTGCTCCAGATTCGGGGGTGTCTGGAAAGGGAACACCTATACCCAGTTTAACACCAGCCATAACCTCAGTATCACCAAATTTTACCTTTGCTGAACCCTCTGCAGTTTTAGATATATTAGTTTCAACAGTTATATCTCTCAAATCTTCACATCTACGCTTATCAGCCCTTATATTTTCGTCCAATGAAACTATAAGATGCTTTTTAAAATCACTGATCATCCATATCACCTTTTGGTTTGTATTTGGCCTTTAGAGCTTCCTTCTGCAATTGATTGATTTCGGCACATTTCTTCTTCCCTAGTTCAATCGCCTCACTTAGTTCTTCCTTTGTTATCTCACCATCCATCTGTAGGAGTGAAATCTTCCCCGTAGATGGTATAAGTGCAAGGGGAATATCCGCTACAGGACCATCCTCATAAGCCTCTTCACTATAATCAAGATCAACCAATACCATTTCATCAACTTTACCAACCGAGATGGATGAAATCATATCTCGCATAGGTATACCTGCGTCCGCAAGTGCAACAGAAGCCGCACAAATAGCTGCACACCTGCTCCCTGCATCGGTTTGAGGTAGCTCAATAAAAACATCTACTACCGCGTTAGGATATTCGCTCAAGTCAACCACAGGCCTTAGAGAATTTTCAATAACCATGGAAATCTCTTTTGATCTTCTGCTTCCTCCAGGCCTAACCCTATCACCGATTCCCGAAAATGGCATCATATTGTAATTGCACCTGAGAAGACCTCCTGCAGGATCCTGCAAAAATCTTGGATGCAAATCTCTAGGACCATAGACTGCACAATAAGCAATTGTATCACCTATCCTGAAATAACAGGAACCATCTGCATTCTTTACTACTCCTGCCTCTATCTCTATTTCGCGAACTTCATCATAATTTCTACCATCAAATCTTTTTTCATAACCCATATTATTCACCTTGAACATTGGTGTTCTTTATCGCAACTGTTGTGCCGGTCTCCGATTCCAGCATTTCCTTTATCTTCACAGTAAGTCCCTGGCAATGTGCTTCTTCCTCAACCATCCTAATCGCTTTGATTGCAATAGTTTCCTGCTCAGGACTTCCCCTCAACCAGATTTTGCCGTTCTGGCCAACTATAATCTGACAACCTGTAGCATCTTTTATCATGCCCACCATGGAACCATTTTTTCCGATTACCCTTGGCACTTTAAAAGGATTTATAACAATAATCCTCCCACTCGTCAATTTCTTTAATCCTGGACCTTTTAAAGATAAATCAACCAACTTTTGAGATGTAACATTAGTAATCTTACAAACAAGATATTCTTCAAGCTTGTAGTACTGTGTAAGGTCGGCACCCTTCTGTATGAATTCTGAGGTTGCTTCCTTTAACATCAACATACCTGTATATGCAGAGTTGATATCCAATCTCCAGCCATTCACAGTTATATCAATTATTTTTCCTATTACTACATCATTCTTCTTGGGAAGATATCTTCCCGAGAGAGGGGTTATCTTTAGTGCACGGCCCTCAACCCTTACTAGACCCACTTTACTTGCGATTATATCCTCATCTCTCCTATATGTACCAAATCCTGGTAAATAATCCATTCCTCGTGCCAGTACATCTCCTGGTACTACCACATCCCTATTCTCAACACATACTTCGCTCATTCTAATTCACCTTAATTTCAGCTTCTCCTTTTGTGATTCCATTTATCTTATCAATCGTAATACCCTTCTGGCCGGCCGGAACCTCCATATGACAAAGCAATGAACCATCATTTAGCCATTCTTCTTTTACCAAATCAGCCATGCTCCTAAGTTGTGAATAACCCTTAGCAGCATACACTGGTGGAATTTTAACCTTTAAAGACGTTTTCTCTATTTTTATAGGAAGAATCACATGAAGTTTTTTCACAATTTCTTTCATCTGCTCCTCTGCGCCTTTATGCTCACTAATTTTTATCTTGGCTTCATCCAAAGCAAGCTCCAGTCTGCTAAGAGGAATTGGATTGCCGCTTTTTGGGTCTATTGCATTGTTATGAATCATTTGCAGAATATTTTTCTTCTTTTCTGCCAAAAGCTTGTTTTTAAATTCAGCTGTTATCTGTACTTCCCCTTCTTTGATAATCCTTTCAGATATAACATCCGAATCAGATGTTCCAAAAATCTCACCAAGCTTTGTTTCAGATGCCAGCATCCCTTTATTTACATCAAAAAAGATCTTATCAGAGATAACAACATCGCTCAGAGGAATGCTTTTCCCACTTTTATAATCCATGGCCTTTTCGCAATCTACAAGGATTTCAAGGTTTGTGCCCCCTTTTTTTAATCGGGCAATTACAGCTTCATCAACACTTACCATTTCTATCACTTCTTCTTCTTGACTTCGTTAAGAACACTGCTCATTTTCTCAGAGTCCACAACAACATACCTTTTATCCTTTTTTGTGATATAGACACAATCGAGCCTGTCAACAGTTAACTCATTGCCAAATACCTTACTTAAAGCTTTGACAGTAAGCTTTATGGCATCTTCTATAGTTATATCGTCCCTGTATTCATTCGAAAGAACCTCTTCAACTTCGGCCTCTCCTTCACCTATAACTGCTGCCTTATACTGGAAAAAGATACCCGTAGGGTCCGTTTCAAATAATCTCGCTTCATCCCCATCAATACCTGCAATAAGAAGTGAAACTCCGAAAGGTCTTAATCCACCAGATTGAGTACAGAGCTGTTTTAGATTTGAAATATCCTTCACAACACTAAGCACATCAATATTAGTATCATAGGTAACAGAGTGCTGTTGGGCCTTAAGCTGTGCTCTTTCAACAAGGATTCTTGCATCAGATAGAATACCAGAAGCAGTCGCAGCCACATGGTCATCTATCTTAAATATCTTTTCCACTGAACTTGGTAC
This sequence comes from uncultured Methanosarcinales archaeon, assembly GCA_964491305.1. Classification (GTDB taxonomy): domain Archaea; phylum Nanobdellota; class Nanobdellia; order Woesearchaeales; family DSVV01; genus CAZBGG01. Next base: position 7,687 of record CAZBGG010000006.1, on the reverse strand, counting down.
CACTAGCTTATCTACAATCCTCTTATCAGTACACAAAAGAACACCATCCTTACAAGAAATACCAATTGCAGTGCTACCTTGTTTTACGGTCTTTTTGGCATACTCCACTTGAAGAAGCCTTCCATCAGGGCTAAACATTGTAATTGCCCTGTCATATCCCATCACTTGATGATTCATAGGTTGCATTTTATTTTCCACCTCTCACTGAGTATTAACATAATTTTTCATCTTATTAATCATGCCTGAGGCACCCAAACTTCTTACGATTACCTTGTTACCATCTATATCATTTATAAGACAGAACCCCGCCTTTACCTTATCTAAATATCTATGATTCACTTTCAAAACTCCCTTCTGCCCCTTATAATCATATTTACTGGGTAACACCATTATACCGGCGCCTGCTGAGTCAAATGTCCCCAATGTCTGAACAAGTTTCTGTCTGAGTAAAGTCAATACAGACTTTTTGGACAAAATGTTCTCCGAAATTATCTCATAGGCCAAATAACGCTTCTTTTCCCTTAAACTTGGTAACAAGGGTTTAGTTTTCATGATTTCCCAGGCCTTTCTTTTTAATTAAGAGAAGAAAACCCTGCCTGGTTCTCCTCTTATCTCTCTTCGATGTCTAGAATTGATTGGCTATTTATAAATTTGATGGTTTTTATTCGGATTTGTGAACTTTATAGGGTCAATGGATTTGAACCACACCTTTTATAGGCTTTGGCCTTTAAAAAGAGGGTATGAAACTGAACAATCCATTAATTACAAAACCTAATTCCGATGGCCTTCAGAATCATCAACAAAAAATAGATGTATTTTTTCAACCTCACTAAAAGCACTAAAAACTTCAACTAAGAAAGGGTCCCGAAGAGATTTAACAATCTTATCGTAGGATTCAATTAATCTTTTTTTCCTTAGAGAACATTCAACTATATTATCCTCATCAAACTCATATACCTTGATTTGTTTCTCCGAAGGCATGGCATCAACACCCATGTCCATTAGTATATCTATTTGTTTCTCCTCAATATTCTTAAAAACTTCAAATAATAACTTAAGCCATTGGTCATCCACATTTACACTGGATTTATCATAGAATATTTTGTTTTCCATTTTAGACTTAAGGATTGGAGCCAGACTTCTTTTTGTATCATAATCCTGAGCAAAACTTTCGTCGGGAGAAATTGTCCCAGAAACCATATATTTAGATAAGACTCCGCAGAAAGGACAACAAGAAGGTCTATCTACGCCAAAAAAAGAGTGTCTGCAGATTCTGCATTTGAAAATTTTCATTTTATCAACTGGTCAACCACAGTAAATGAGCGGCCACAATACACACATTTTTTTTTATTCTTCCTTGTTAGTCCTAACCTTGGCAAGTAACCCATCTTGTTTTTACATTTCGGACATATAAGAGTGTACATTTTCATTATTATTTCTTTAATAACTTTTTTAATCCTTTTTATTTTTGTTTTCCTTAGTCTCCTCTTTTTCTATCTTTGATACTTCATCTATCATCTTTAAATCTTCACTATCAAGCGATCCCTCGCCCTCAACCTTAAAGTCATCTTCAGGAAATTCATCCATCTTTTTTTGGTCTTCGGGACCTAAATTCTTAAAATCCTTAAATAATTTAGATATATCTTTTTTATCCTTCAAATCAAAGTACTCAAAAAATTTTTGAGTTAATTTTAGCACAAAAGTCCTGCCATATTTTTCTCTGGTTATAAAGCCTAATTCTTCTAACTCATTGATGTGATCATATGCCTTATTTGTTCTTATTTTAATCACGGTACTCTGTAGTACAGGGGACTTCCAGGAAATTACCGCAAGGGTTTCCATGGTAGTTTTTGATAATTCAGTATGTGGGTTAATGTTCCTTACCAAGGGGAGGTATTTTTCTCTTACAGTCATTTTCCAACCATCTCCCTCTTCTATAATCATTAAAGGAGATTCAGACTCCTGATAGGACTTTTTTAAATCTTCTGCAGCTCTAGTTACATCTTCGGACGAATTCATATCAAGCAGCCTGGACAATTCCTCGATATTTAGTTTCCTCCCTGCAGAAAACAAGAGGGCTTCAATTTGCTTTTTTATATCCATAATAGAGAAACCCTCTTAATACACCCTATAAATAGTTTTCGGTAAAGGAAGGCTTAACAAAAATAACTGCCCCGCTGCTTTGGTACCTAAAAATTTATATACTCTGATTTTCATAATGCAGCTATGTCGAAGAAAGCAAGCGC
>CAZBGG010000006.1:0-5431 GCA_964491305.1 uncultured Methanosarcinales archaeon | reverse complement strand
TGGTATACTTGATAATCATAGCATTATTCCTAGTGCTCATCTACATAAGTTTTAGTGAAATGATAAGTAATATACTTACACTATGAAGTGGTCTTTATGAGAATCGAAAAAAAAGGTCTTGAAAGAACCCTATTGGTTAAGATGATAATCACAATAGGAGTCCTTGTCCCTCTTGTTCTTTTTTACACAAATACAGCTGGAATATTCTATGAAAAAACGCCTGTTGAGGCCTGCAGAATGAGTACCCTGGCACACTCATATGGCCACTCGATGACAATTCCTCAAATTAGCCTTGACTGTCCAAGAAAATATGTCCATATAGATAATGAAGGATACAAAGTTTACTATGCTGATGAGCTCCCAATTCAAGAAATGGACAGATGGACCTACAAAGAACAATTTCGAGAAGAACCCTCAAGAGAAGATATTTATGAGATTATTGCAGAAAATTTGGCAGAGTGCTGGTATAAAATGCACGAAGGTAATGTAGATATATTTAGGGGCACAAAAACTACAGATAAAACCTGGTGCTTAACATGTGCAAAGATTACATTTTCCAAAGATTTAGAAGTTGAAGGGGGTCTTGGTAAGGCGGGTGATTTTTACGCATTTACCCAGAACGAGGAGACCACTAAGCGTGGAAAAAACACTAAATATGCTGAATATCTGTCCTTGGGCGATAAAATACCTGAAAAAATTAGAAGATTTGACGTTTGGAGTTACATTGGCAAAGAAGACGGCTGGAAAGAATTTTATGATTTTCTCGATAAAGAAGAATTCAAATCTAAAACAGGAATGGATAAAGCAATAACAAGGAACCAAGAGATTGAGATCTATTATATGGAGATTTCTCCAAGTGGTTTAACAAGATTTTGGAAATTTGTTTTTGGTATCGATGATTTTGTCTTTGAGAGATTACCTTTTGTGAGTATCCCTTATACATACATAAACATGGACGGTGAGATCTCAGATAGCTGCGATTTTTTGGTGAATTAAATGAAAAAAGGTGACGTGAACAGCAGTACTGTGGGATTAATCATACTGGTTGTTCTATTGTTCACTCTTGTTTTTTTCGTTATAGAGACACACAAAGTTCACAGAGAAAAATCACAAAAACAAATCTGCAAAGAATCCATCCGCTCAGAGGCAACAACACAGATTTCGGCAGAAAGAATTCCAGAAATTTTTGGCAGCGGAGATAGGGAAAGCGGTGCAAGATGTCCCATATTCTATGAAGAAATAAGAACAAATGATGAAAGGGAAATTAAAAAAAAGGTGGCGCGACATATGTATGACAGCTGGGATATGTTCCATATGGGTAGATTGAACCTTTTTGATACAAGAGGTGAAGAGACATATTGTATAATGAGCCACCATATAGAATTTAAAGGGGGAGCCCAAACAGTAGGAGAAGTAGAAGGCTTCATAGACTATCTTTCAACTGAAAATATACCTGACCTGGTACACGAAGACACTACCTACATTGAATACCTACATTGTTTTAATACAGATAATGATGCAGTAGAGCTGGAAGAGATCCCTAGTGCCTTGAACGTAATAGATACAAGAGAAGACTACGGAATCATGTTTATTTATTCGAAGAGAGGTTATATGCATAAAATCACGGGAGCCATAAGCGGACTTATATACGGGACAAGTATAGCAGGAGGTCTAGCAACAATTGGAGTGATTGCCTTGGGGACTACCCTATCAGGGGGCGCTTTATTAATCGTCGGAGGCGGTGCACTAGGGGCTGCCGGAGGATACGGACTTGGAGAGGATAAACACGCAGACTGGTCAGCATGTGTTGTCCTCTTTCCATATTCTGAAGAAATACTATCCCAATTTGAATGCACCTATATGCCAGGAGAACAAGAAACTAGATAACGAAAATTTTCTCGTTTATTGGTTGCAAACCCTTCCCCTACTAAAAAATTGGGGGTACAATCCAGAGCATAAATTAGAACATTCCAAAAAATCCTGTTCAAATCTGATTATTCCATCGGATTTTGAATAATAAAATAAACAGGCTACACAAAAAAATAATATTATTGATTAATTTTGTTGGACTAAGAAAAACAGGAAAAAAACAAAGTTCCTGATATTTATTGAGCCAGCATTAAGAGCCAGGTTATAGTAAAGAAGGGTTTCCTATAGACTTACCATTGGATTTTCATAAAACCGCAAATAATTTAAATCAAAAATAGTATGGAGCTACTAATGAAGGGAGAAATAAGCTTTTGGCTTGTAAAATTGATATTGGCGCTGGTAGGGCTTTTTGTAGCCCTCTTTATAATAGGTATGCTAGCTGAAGGTAAAATGGATTTTACAGGATGGTTGAGGGATTTTTTATGAACAAAAAAGGTCTTGCCCTTCCGTTGGTAGGTAAAATCATCGCAATAGTTTTTTTGGCACTCATCCTTGTGACATTGGTTCCAAAAACCCTTGATACAGCAGAGCCGCTTAGAACTTTCTCATGTGAGAGGACAGGCTTCCTCCTTTGTAATGATAACAGTGATAACAATAAAAGCAATGGAGAATCTCATAACGAAGAAAAGAATTGCAAAAATTATAACCCAGGATATTCAGATGGTTTCAACGACGCCTTAAGAGATAACAACAAAATCACAGACGAAGCATTAACTCAGAACGAATATTTTTACTTTTTACACGCAGAATTTCACCACGGAGAAGTCAACTGTATTCAAAATATTGATAATACGGAAGAAGAAGGATTATATCTGCTTAAGGTTACTGCAAGGGAAGAAACAAGATATGTAACAATTAGTGTGGTAAAAGATGAAAACAACCAACTAAAGATGGAAGATCATACCTGCATTGAACTTTTGAAAGCAGATTTTAAGAAAGAAGATAAATGTTTATATACTTATCAGGAAGCAAAAGACCTGCAAAAAGAAAATAAAGAGAGTTTCACCAAGCCGGTAAAGATTACACGCCCCACGGGAGATTTAGCGTTCTGTAAAAATGAACTAGAAAGCCAGGGAGCGGATACAATATTGAATGATATTAGGGAAAATTTTGTTAAAAAAACAAAAGAGTGCGGAGGTTAAAAATGAATAAAAAAGCATTTCAAATGAGCTTAAGTGTTATTATCTCGGCCATACTTGCCTTGATTGTTCTTGTTTCTGTTTCATACGTTTTCACAGACATATTCGGAGAGGGAGCAACCCAACTTAGAAGTTGTGACAGTAGAAATGGGATTTGTGTTAGCGAGGGGGACTGTCAAACTATGACAATTACCGGAAAATGTCCTGATGAAAAAGTATGTTGCTTTTATCCAGAAAGCGATGATGATGATAATGAAGATGAGTAAGAAATAGAAAAACCAATAAAAAAGAGGCAAAAATAATGGAATATAAAAAATCTAGTATGAAAATGTCAATTTTGGTTTCTCTAATACTGGCTTTAATCTTGCTGGTATCCTATATTTTTTTCATGCAAGGAACAATAAGTGGTGTGCTTGAAGATATAGGGCTTATAAGAGATGGACAAGATCAAAGAGTGGATTGCATAGTTGAACCCTGGACAAATGGAGATACAACGGGAGACGGCATAAAAAATACCGAAGAATGTGAAGGGCTTTCATGAAAAATAAAAAGGGAATTGATATAAGTTTGAACACATTTGTTGAGCTCATTCTGGCAGTTATTGCCATAATAGTACTTAACGTGATAATCTTTGCGGTTATTAACATTTATACTTCTCAAGGTTCAGAGGAAGAATACTCCATAAACGGACTTATTGCCCTGCAAAAAAATATAGAGCAATATGAAAAAGAAGACTTTGGAGATAAATTTACAGTGAACACATATGTCGAGGATGATATGGTCATGGTTGCCTTTCCAAGAAATAAAAAAAAAATTGAGGGTGAATGCAGAAATACCGCCGTTGTCAAAGATTCTAGAATTATTAATATGTTCAGAAGCGACACCATTGAATTAGAGGTGGAGAGACCAGATACGTGCGACAGTAATCTTCCCTGCCTCTGCTTATGTGAGGAAGATTTTTCAGACAACAGAATTTCTTGTGAGAAAGCATCCATATGTTCCTCATTTAGTGGAGAAAGCAATAGAAACCTTGATTTTAAAGGCCATGAAACCTGTGATATTCCTTTGATTTACCCTTCAAGTGGACAAATAGCAAAATACTGTGCAAAAAAACAAGATGATGGCTGGACTTTTGTTCCAGAAAGTTGTTAACAAAAGCTTTTTATATTTATATTATAAGGTATGTACCATGTACAACTTAAGAAAAAGAGGTGTCCAGCTTTCTCTATGGACTTTGGTAGAATTGCTTCTTATCATAGGACTTATTGTACCTCTTTTCTTATTTATTGACGATGTGAGGAACGATACATTTTTCGAAAGAAGTCTTCTTTCAAAAGATTTGGCACTTACAATTGGAACCATACAATCCTTGCCAGGAAAAATACATTATACACACGACGGAAAATTATTAGAAAAATTTAATATAACTTTTGAGAAAAACGATGTAGTGGTTGCTGAAGAAGAAAAAAAAACCTCTTACCCTTTCTATGTTGGTAAAAGATTTTCTGATAATTACATAAAAATTTTTGAAGGACCATCCACAATCACTTTTACAAAGTCGGAAAACACACTCAATGTAGAAGAAGGACTAGGACACATTACTGACCTGCAAAAGTGCCTTGAAGCAACCGGAGACAGAATTCAAGAAAAGGGGATTGTCTACATATACGCCAAGTGTGAAAGATCTCAAGAAATCGGCAAAAATTTAGCCCAGTTTTTAAGTGCCACATCTTTTCTGCACAAAGAGATGCCAACTTCTGAAGCGGAGCTACCGATACTTATAAAAATTGAGATTAAAGAGGAAAAAGCAAAATCAGCAAAAATATATTATTCAGAACATAACAGAAATAGCAGAGTCCTCTCCTGCAACATACACCATATGCTGGATGAAGATGGTTCTTTTGATGAGATAATGCATTTGCCAGGGAGAGATGTATTCGAAGAGAGAGAAGATATAAGTAATTATGTGGCGGTTTCCATACAAATTGGGCCGGATACCTCCTCATCAACGCTAACCAGAAGAATAAATGAAGCAATTGAAAAATACGATGAAAGTATACAATAAATCACAAACAACCCTCAAGATAATGGGTTATAGCTTTGTAAAGGTAGTTATAGTCCTGATTGTGCTGTTTTACATAGTTACGATGGTCAACAGATATATCATTGTGGATGAAGACATCACTGAACAAGAATCAAACATAATAATCAGGTCTGTTCTTAATAATCCAGACGGACCTTCTTTTGTAGACAAAAATACCGGAAGAATATATCCCTATTTAATAGATAAAAAATTTTTCAAAAGCAATGGCGATAAAAAGCTATCCAAAATATTTGATTATTCAAAAGATAGGCCTTATGTG
>CAZBGG010000005.1:0-19591 GCA_964491305.1 uncultured Methanosarcinales archaeon | reverse complement strand
TAAAAGAATGAAAAAAGTAGGTTCTTTATAAATTTTAGTCTTAGCTTAGAATTTCTTCTCCTCCACCACTGAAGAAACCTTAAACTTTCTCAGAAGTCTTATGATATAATCCGATAAAAAATCCTTGCCTCCAACTTCAACATCAAAAATAGTACCCTCGTCTTCATTTACTATCTTGCTACCGCCCCTATATATTTTTGATATTCAAATGGCAGAAGCAAAAGGCCATCCCTTCTTCACTCTCTAAATAAGAAATAAGACAAAGATATCCCTTATTATTTATAACAGTGCAATAATTATGATTTAGAACAATCAAAGTCATTAAACAAAACATTTATTAATGATTAATTAATACCTTCCGAAATATTGGTTACTGATGAGTAACAAAAATAAAGTGGCAGAAATTAAAGGCGTGGAATAATTATGGAACAACCAAAAATTAAACAGAATATAAAAGAAACACTTAAATCATATTTTCAAAAAGGCATGGTAGGCCTCCATATAGCCGTATATAGCGCCTTTCTGGCTCAATCAGGCATGGTTATTAAAAATGTTTATGAATGCAACCCACAGGCTAATCTTGAACAAAGACTTACAAGAAGTGACATTAAGCAAATGAATCATTTGGATTCTTTGCTTGACAAAGCAATTGAAGATACTGAAAAATTTAACCATTTAAGAGCTTTCAATGGCTATGAAGCTGTCGGGCTCCACTTATCATTTCATTCATATGCAATGACTAATATAGGCCTGACAGATGATTCAAAAAAAGAGAAGTCTGCTGAATCAATTGATAAAGCAATTGAAAAATATATTAGCGAAGATATGAAAACTAATATCCTGGGTGAAGAAAGCAAAAAGTTAAGAAATCTCGAATTTAGTGAAAAGCCAAACACTTGTGAAAACATATTCTATTATGCCAATCTTAATCTTATGATTGGAGGGTATAAACTGGTCTCAGGTGATAACAAATATGATGATATACATTCAACACTAACAAAAGAAATAGCAAGAAGTTTTGAAAAATCAGGAGGAGTAAACCTCAATTCTTTTTCAAATCTTAGCTGGACAGCTGACAATACAGTTGCATTAGCCTCATTAAAATTATATGACCATATAAATGAAACATCATACAGTGAAAATAGTATTGAACTTTGGAAGAACTGGATAAAAGAGAATATGCTTGACGAGGATGGGAACATGTATTCCATGATGAATGGCATAACAAAAGAGCCAACTGAAGGAGCAAGGGGAAGCAATCTTGCTTATTCCATTATTTTTATTAATATGTTCGACCCTGAATTTTCAAAAAAACTATACGGGAGCCTAGAAGAGAACTTTTATGATACGCTTATGGGCATACAATTAACAAGGGAATGGAATGATGAAGGCAACAGTATTGATGTAGATTCAGGGCCTGTGATTTCAGGTATAGGATCTGTTGCATCAGCTTTTGCCATGGGTGCTGCTAAGCTCCACAATGATGATTATCATTTTTCGTCTGCATCACTTGCTACAGAGCTATCAACTTTACCTTTTGAAACTAGATCAAGTAAAAGATATTGGGCAAACATATGCCTTGGAGAAGCTGTACTCCTTTATTCCAGGACTTTAAGACCATGGATTGAATAGCGCTGATTCTTTTATTTCAAAATCAAAAAGAAAAAAGCATAATAAATAGATGCCAGGATTTATGTTCCACAATAATCAATATAATCCCGAGTTAAAAAACTATCCCTGGATGTTAAAAAATTCCTGCAGTCATCAGATTCAGTTTCGGCAAGAGTTATCTGCCTAAGGTGTTCTTCAAGTAAGGGAAGAACATATGAGCTATCTCTATTTAAATCATCATGATTAGATGCAAATTCAGGAGCAAGCCTCATTCCTATTTTGTTCGCCCGCACCTCAGGCCTTGAGCGGTATTCACTTGCTATTTCAAAATTACCGCCCAAAAAATTTTGTCCTGAGTAAACAACCACTTGCCCTAAATCCCCACCTTCAGAATTCGCCCAGGTCCTGAACCTCCCCCATAAAGAATTCGTGTTTGCAGCTGCCGCAATTCCAGCAAAAGTGTGACTAATTTTGTAATCAACGCCCCCTTCATCTTCTATAAAAGGAGTGCCGCTTGGGAAAAAGGTTTTAATATGTTCTACCAGTTGAGGGTCCTGATAATGTCTACCTTGAGGACCTTCACTAATGGCAAGTGGACTGAGAATACCTGAAAGGACACCCCCATAATAATCAAGTGTTGTGTAATGTTCTATATGATAAGCAAAAGCAATGTCGTGTATAGTGTACCCCTGGTCAAGCAAATACCGCATTCCTGTCATAAATTGGTCTTTACTAATAGACCTTTCACCTTGTGCAGGCGTAATTGAACCAAAAATATAGTTTTCCCCTTCAAAGTATGTCGAAAGGCCCAAATCCATACTACTTACCACTCCATTTACAGAGAAAGGGCCGTCACTAAAAACAAGCTCACCTGCCCCTTTCCTGAAACTAACTGTGCTGTCATCGTATATCTCATCTACTTCAAGAAATGATACAGAATCATCATGGATTCTTATATCCATATTGTTAGGAGTACCATATTCACTTTCCATGGCAATAACCCTTAGCTGTTCATCATCTAATCTAATACAACTAAGCTCACCACTACATTGTGTAGACCCTGTATGGTATTCTGTTAGCTGGCTAACAGTATATGTTTTTGAGATTTCACCGTTTTTATATTCGCTATATTCAGTTCCCATTCCTAATGTCTTATGTTCTGAGGAATAAGTGGTCACTATACCTGAAAAAGAAGATTTAGTCTCAAAAGAACCATCAGGCATCATTTCAGCTTCAACAATATCCGAACCAATAATGGTTTCCTTTTCGCTGTCAATAGAAATATGGAAAGGTTCATTTTCTGACGAAAATATCCTGTCACCTATCTGAACAATGCCACCATCAATCAAGCCTTTTACATTTTTTGAATCAGATAAATCAATAAGACTTCCTGTCCCCTCAACAACTAAAGTTCCGTCAGGGGTAATGTCCAAAATACCATTGGATATCCTGGGCCCCTCACTGCCATCATCATTTAACAAAACCAGTTTTCCGTTTTCCCTGACAATTGCCTCTGTATCATGATATTGAAGGTCATCAAAACTGAAGGTTGTTGCGCCATCACCTTCTGTTTTAACAACAGAACCATCATAACTTTCTAATGTTGCACCTTCATCTCTGACACCCTTAACAGAAAACCATTTCTTTTTAGCCTCAGGATTATAATTTAGTAAGAAAATGTCATTTTGAGCCTCTATGTCAAAACGCTCAATAACATTTGAATCATCCAAAAGAGATGGCTCCTTATTGATCATACTAGCTGCATTTTTTGAATCATGATTGAATGCGCTATCTAATATATTCTCATCCCTCATCAAATCAGGATCAGTTTCTATTGTTTGCCAAGCTCTGCTGGAATCTGCCGAGAATCCCCCTGAGGGGTCCTTTTCAAGATTTTTTATAAAATCATCCTGGTCCATTAATTCATGATTAGACCAATCAATATTTTCTTGTGCAAAAACATAAAATAAATTCAACATAGATAGTAACAAAAATAATGATGTGATGTATTGTAAAAGGAAAATATTTTTTTTCATTTTACCTCAAACCTCATATTTTGAAAATCATTACCCTCAAAATTAACAGCAGTTATTTTTATTGAATAATTACCCTTCATTATAGGCGTGAAATTTATCTCACCAGTATTTGGATTAATATCAAAAAGTGAAGTATCATCCAAAAAAACAAGTAAATCGCCAGTGGGTTCGGTTGCATTAACCTTAAGATAAAATTCTTCACCTACATAGCCTACCTGATCATGGATGGGCTCTAATTTTGGAGAATTATCCTTTAGGTTGAAATTTAAAACGAGGTGAGCATAATCCAAATTTCCGTATTTATCCTCAGCCCTGATTAAAATTTTCCTGTTTTTATTAGGTATGTCTGAAGTATCAAATTTAATCTTTCCATTTTTCTTATCAATTTCAAACATATTAGTGTAGGCAGTAAATGTCAAGTTTTCACCTGTTGCCTTAACCTGATATTCAATAATTTTTTGTTCTTTAATTTCAAATTCAGGTATTGGCTCAATATTAACAGTTTCTTCATGATCTACAAGTCCGCTCCAGTTATATTTACCCAGAAAATTAAAATGCAAAGGATTATAATTTTCCTGATTGAATTCAAGAGAATATAAAACATTACCATCCTCTAAATCATAGTATTCATATGTAAAATTATTTTCATGAGCAAGATAAGATATAAAGCCTAACGGTATTGAGTTAGGGTTATTATTATGTTCCTGTATTATCATTTTTACAAAGTTATACATTTCTTTAAAATTGATATTAATTGTTGAAGAAAAAGTATCAAAAGAAGTAGCCTCAGATGCAATTTCTGCAGTAATAGGATAATTGAGCTTTACAATAACATTTTGTTCATCTATATTTGAAACAACTGAAGGTTCTTCAAATTTAAACTCGTATCCCTGCTCTTTAAAGATTGTCAGACCTTGAATGCAATCAGAGATATTGTTTTTTATATAGGCTGATAATTCCTCTTCAAGTACATCAATTGAAGGCAAATATTCGGATTTATCGTACCAATAGTAAGGTATTTGAACATCGAAGAAAGTTTTGCTTAATTCAGTAGGTCGATAATAACCCCCTTGTAAAGAAGTAAAAAAGACCCCATCTCTTGCTGTTTTTTGAAGACAACTTTCCACATAATATTTTATAGAATTAATCCCATCAGTACTCGGTTTGTCTTCAATAAATCTTTTATCATGCATACCAACTAAATAAACCCCAAGAACAATTATAACTAAGATAAAAATCCCTATTAGTATAAAAATTGCAACTTGTCCTTTTTTCATTGTCAAATAAATAGTGTTCCCCTTTATAAAAATTTCTAGATAGCCGCATTCAAATTTGTATTTAGATACTAAACCCTTGATTCACCAGGCCAGGTTGTTGTTTTTGCATGAAAGAGACCGGAATAAACCTTAAAACCATCTTATTAAAAATCAAAAGATAAATGGGTCATTTTGCACTTAGCCAAAAAGATTAAATCTTACCAGTGCTAACTATGTAAAATCCAAAAAAGAAACATTTATAAATAGGCTTTAAACACAAAAAGCGGATACGCCCCGATGGTGTAGTCCGGCCAATCATTTCGCCCTTTCGAGGCACCAAAAACAGAGATTCTCTGGCCGTTGCCGAAGTAAGGCGAGGACTCGGGTTCGAATCCCGATCGGGGCATAAATTTTTCTTCAATGATTAAAACTCGACTAACCAATCAAAAAATACATTTATAGTTATAAAATAAATAACCTTCGCAAAAAATCATATATTTATATTGAGGCTTATTTTATTTGAGCGAAGAAAATACTTTTTATTAACACTTTTTGCAACAATTCCTTCCCTCTCCATTTCATCCAGATGCGCTTTAACTGTCGAAACCGCCATACCCACAGAGCCGGCTAAAGCAGTAAGGGTCTTAGGACTCTTTAATTTTTTAAGAATTTCAATCTTTGATGGTGATGTAAAATTTTTTACAGCTTTAGTTATCCTATCACCAGAGAGATTGACCTTCAACTCATTATCTTTCTTATGATAAATTGACTTTAGGAACTTTCTGAACTCAGTATTCAATTCATCATAAAATTTTTCCTCCTTTGACTTGGCCTTGAATTCACTCCAACTATACTTGCAAAAAGCAGTAAATGGCACAAGACTTTCATAAATAAATCTCAAATCAACCTTTTCCAGTTTTACATAAGACCTGAGACTTGGGATATCATCAAGGTTTAAAATCTTATTATAGACAAACTTACGTCTTAAACTAGGAGAATGCAACTTATAGACATCCTTAATAAAAGGATTAATAAAAAGATAATCGACGTTAAAATTCTTAAGTAGGTTAATAGGACCGATTATTGTTGAAACAACATCATAAAGAGAAATTTTACGAAACGGAAGTTGAATTTCATCAAAGCCTGACATTTGAAGATCCCAAAGATTTGATGGAACATCTCTTAAACTTATATTAAACAAAGCATCATCAAAAAGCTTAACATTACAATCAACATCTAAAATTCTATTGAAGAATGTTTTATAAAGGCCAAAGTGATGCATATGAGAATTATGTGAAAGTAAAAGTATCGAAACCTCAGAAGGTCTTATTTTATTAAAAACATTAGCCACAAACAAGTGTATAAAATTAGGCTGAACATCACAACCAAAAAAAACTGCTATATGCTTATTTGAGAATCTTTTATTGCTAACTTTCTCACCATCTATATTATAAATAAGTGCCATACGCCAGGAGGATATATCTATTTTTTATAATTTTTTCGAAAAATTACGAAATATATCGAAAAATAAACCATAAAAAACCAAAAAAATCCTACTCTTTTTTCGATAAAAATTGAAAAACAAGTATTTTTATTAAACGCCTCTATATTTTCATCCCATGAACATCCTCGAAAACAAGCTGCGCAACAACAAAAGAATTCTTAATCATGCGGAATTAATCGAAGAGAAGACAAAGAAAATATCCCCAGAAACCCCCCTGGTTGAATTCCATCCAACAAACAAATGCAACCTGAATTGTAAACATTGTACATATGAAGACAAAGGAGACTTGACTTATCCTTTCAAAAACTTAAAATTTCTGAAATCACTCAAGCCGCAGGGTATAGTCATCGCAGGAGGGGGAGAGCCTACACTATATGAAGATTCAGGAAAGGGATTTTCTGATATGATTATAAGACTAAGGAGTTTGCTTTACCAAACCAGATTTGGGTTGATTACTAATGGGACAATCATCCCGCCCGGACACTGGATGGAAGAGCTCTCATGGATAAGGATTTCCCTTGACGAAATTAAAGATGAAAATTTCCAAAGAAATAGGGGTGGTGAACTTAAGAAAGTTATGAAAAATATTTTTCTATACCTAAAAAGCCCTATCCCTCATGTGGGTGTGGGATTTCTTGTGCATAATGAAAACATCAGAAAAGTTGTTGAATGCTCAAGATTCATTTATGAATCAGTCATAAAAGAGCTTGGAAAAGAATACCTTAAAAAGATAAACATACAATTCAGAAAGTGCTGTAAAATAGATTCTTGCAACTGCCCATCAAAGGTTTATATGAATAGAGATGATGCATGCTCAACCAGATCTAAAAACTGGAAAGAAGCAATAATTGCAAATAAAGAAAAAATACAATCGTTGAGTGGTCCATTTAGAGAATTCTTGGAAGACAGAACCAATATAAAAAATATAGAAAAGGACCATAGACTTACGAAATTTAAAAATTGCTACTTAAGCCTTGCAAGAGTAATAATAATGTCTTCAGGAGAATTACACCCCTGCGTAATAAGAGCGAGTCAGGGACTAAAATCAATTGGAAACATACAGGACACTTATCCTGAAGAGATTGCAGGACTTCAAAAGAGATTTTTTCAAATGGAAAATTGTAATATGAGGGATTGCTGCAGGATAGATAGCTCAAAAAATGCGATAGTGGAAAAGCATCTCCTTGAAGAAAAAGAAAAGCCTCTGATAGCAGACCCTTTTTTTTAGAATGGATAAAAGGTTAAAAAATGGAACAAACAATACTCCACTCAATTAATTCCATAAAAGAAGGAATTATTGATAAAAGCTCATCTGACCCTTCAAGCGGACTGGAAGGAATAATATTAACAGGCAGTATGGCCTCATGGCTTAACCATAAAGATACAAACCACTCCCCAAGCTGGGGCAGTATACCTGATATTAATCTTTATGCTTTTGTGGATTCAGGTTCAAAAAAAGCAAGAATGAATTCATACATAGGTGAAAGTATACATAACGCCCAGAAAGAGCTCCAGAATATAAACTTCCTTGTAGACCTTCACCCTACAGCAAATTACGTAGGTACACCTGATGAAAGATACGCAAACATCCAACTTACCACAAGGTCCATCGCGTTAGACAACCCTGATGAAATCGCAGACTACTGTTGGAAGGGATGGAAATCAAACTACCACACCTTATACCCTGAAAAAAGCGACTTCTTTTCAAGAAAAGATATTGAGATACAAAGTCCAAGGAGGGATGAAAGATGGTTGAGAAATATGTACCTTGCGCTTTCAAGTTATGGTAATTTTTGCACACTATCCCCCCTAATAGACCCAGGAAAACAAAAAGAAAGGATGTTTGATGAGGGATACCGTTATCTAAAAGAAATAGCCAAAGATGGAGTCCAGATAGCATTAAGTGAAGAGGAATTCCAAGAAAACAAGGGAGATTCAGTGTTAAAAAACTGGAGAAATCAGGCCACAGAATTCTATGAACATAAATATGGGGAAGATGCTTCAAATATTATAGAGCTTCTGAACTTTTACGAAGACAATTATTGGAAAAAAAGGAAAGAATCTGGAGAAGGACTTAATATATTGGAGAATGCAATAAAGCTAAGGGACATTGTGTACGAGAGAGGGTTCTTAAAAAGGCTGGATGAGATTTCAAACAATAGTCCAAGAATAAAAAAAATGTTTGGAGATTTAGTACATTGGTATTGAAAAGAATTGAAAAAATTGTGGGAAAAGAAAACGTTTACTCAGACAAAGCCCATTTAATTTCATATAGTTATGACTCAAGCCTTGAGTTTGGGATGCCTGAGCTAGTTGTGTTCCCAAGACACACTGAAGAGATATCCAGGCTAATCAAACTCTTCAACAAAGAAAATATACCCTTCGTCACAAGAGGATCCGGAACAGGATACAGCGGAGGGAGCGTTCCAACAAGAGGAGGAGCAATCATTGTTTTAACACGGATGAATAAGATCATTGAGGTAGACTATGAAAACAAAAATGTGACAGTTGAACCTGGAGTAATAAATGATGATATAAACAAGATTATAAACAAGAAAGGTTTCAGGTACATACCAGACCCCGCAAGCAGGAACATATGCACAATAGGGGGTAACATCTCTGAAAACGCAGGAGGACCGTATTGCCTCGCGTATGGTGTAACTCAAAAATATGTTGAAGAGATCGAAGTTGTTTTGCCGGATGGAGACATAGCAATTTTTGGAAATGAAAAAAATTTATCCCAACCATCACTTATGAATCTCATCATAGGCTCAGAAGGGACATTAGGTGTAATCACCAAAGCCAGGTTAAAGATTTCAGAAAAACCCGAAAAGGCCTTAACAATTAAAGTCACTTTCGATGAGAATATTGACGCTGCACGGTGCGTGAAAGAAATAATTTCTGAAGGAGTAATATGTGCAGCCCTTGAAATGATAATGGGAGCAGTAATATCCAGCGAAGAAAAAGATACGGGTATACTCTTAATCTGTCTTGAAGGCAAAAATATTGCCGTTGAAAAAAATATTGCAATAGTCAAAAACATCTGCCACAGGAACAGGGGTGTTATAGAAAAAGTTCATAGAGAGCTTCACGATGAGAGAGGATTTTTATTGAACAAAAAGATAGAGCAAGTGCACAAAAAAACAAGAAAAAATAAAAGATACTTGGTAGACGGGGTGGTCCCGAGAGAGAACCTTCCTTCTGCAATTGATAAGATAAAGAAACTTTCCCTAAAACATAATCTACCCGTAGTCAACACATTTCATGCCGGTGATGGGAACATCCACCCTTGCATATTTTATGAAATAGGTAAGGATAAGGAGCTGCAAAAAGTAAAAAGCTTCATGAACGATATTATAAAGATGTGCGTGAATCTAGGAGGTACACTAACAGGAGAACATGGCATAGGTTCTGAAAAAATAAAACATATGGAAATGGTATTTGGAGAAAACGAAAGAAATGCTATGAAAAATATAAAATCAATTTTTGATAAAAAAGGATTATGTAATCCGGATAAGGCAATATAATGAAAAAAACAATCAATAAAGACAAGAGGGCTTATTATCCAAAAGATGAGCATGAACTTTGCAAAGTAATGAATTACTTATATAGCCATAACGAAGAATTCTCAGTAATTTCTGAAGATAAAAAAGTAAGGCAGGATTCCATAAATATTATAAGCCTTGAAAATATGGATAAAATAATTGAGCATAGACCAAAAGAACTATGCGTTAAGGTCCAGCCAGGAGTACCCGTTGATAAACTAAACTCTGAATTAGAAAAAGAGGGGCAAGAAATTCCTTGTAATTATTTGCTTAAAAAAAGAGGAAGTGTAGGAGGGATGGTTGCAGGCAACTGGTCATCACCTTCCGCTGAAGAAGAAGGTTATGTCAAGGATATCATTCTTGGCTCAAGAATGATTACTCCCGATGGAAAAATTATAACCGATGATAACATCGTCGCCAAAAATGTCACAGGTTATAATATTACAAAAGCAATGGTAGGCTCACAAGGTAAATTCGTAATATATTCACAAATTAATTTAAAAACAAGACCGAAAATATACAAGCGGTTTCTCAAAATAAAATTGGACGAGCTTAAAAATAACAATATCTACAGGTTTTGTGACAACATAATTTTATCAACAGGAAATAATATAACCTTATACGCAGAATTTTCAGGAAACATAGAAGATGTTGATTCAAGAATAAAAAAAGTTATTGAAGAGAATGATGTAGAGGAAATAGAGAAAAAAGAACTTCTTGGAGTTGTTGAAGAGGGTATGGAAACCATCCTATTTAGACCAAATATAATTATCCAGGTTGCCAAGGAGCTCCAAAGTCTTGGCATAAGATCTACCCTTATAAAAGAGAGGGGCTGCGGATTTATAGAGATTGAAAATAAAGATCGAAAAAATGAGAGACCCGGAGTTTACAAATTTGAGAATTCTAAACAGCAAAAAACTAAAGAAGAATTTTTTAGAGATACTAAAGTCTCCACACAAGATGATAAAATAATTGGCATACTAGAAAATATAAAGTACGCATTTGATGAAAAAAACCTTCTCAAAGGAGGTGCTGAATAGAATGCCATCAACAGAAGACACCTCTAAGGAAACAATCCTTGAAACCATGAAGTGTATAACCTGCGGGTTCTGCCTGGTTAACTGCCCTACTTACAAGAGATCATACGATGAAGCCAGATCACCAAGAGGAAGATTAGCTCTAATAAAATACATCACAACTGAAGGGATAGCTCCACCAAAGCCTCTTCAAGAATGCATGCAATGTGGAATCTGTGAAAAATCTTGCCCGGTTTCAATAGAATATATTTCATGCGTAAAATATGCTCTTAAAAATAATGTACTAAAAAATAATGAGATAAAGTATATTGTTAAATGGCTTAAAGAAAATGCGGAGAATGTCCTTGAAAGAGATATAGAAATATTTTGTGAAGAAAATAAAATAGACAGGAATGAATTCCCGCCAGGAAAAAAATTAAACAAAAATCAGAAAATAAATGAAAAAAACATAATATTTCTTCCAAAAATCGATGGACAGAAAAATAACAAGAAACTCAATGAACTAAAAAGAACTTTTAATGTAGAGGTAATCGATCCTTTAAAAGGATGGTTTGTAAACAGCTCAAACTTTCTCAAAATACATTTTCTTATGAATTATGAAGGGGCGAAAAATTTTGTTAAGGAAATTAAAGGTCATAATTTTGTAGTTGTTGAAGACAGAAAGATAGCAAGAGACCTTCAAAAGATTGCTAACAATGAGATTTATTTTTGCCCGCTTGAAGAGGTGAGATTATAAAATGGTGATAATTTTTTGTAAAAAAAATAAGCTCTATGTAAATGTTACAAATAAATGCACAAATCTATGCACTTTTTGCAGGCGAGCTGAAGGTAATTTTGAGGTTGAAGGCCAAGACCTGAAGTTAAAAGAAGAGCCATCTTCGGATAAAGTAATATCAGAGATTAAAAAAAACAGAAATGAAAATTACGACGAGATAATACTGGGATTCCTTGGAGAAGCACTTATTAGAATTGATACAGTAATTGATATATTTAAATTCGTAAAGGATAATTATCCTTGGCTTAAAAAAACAGTATACACTAATGGTTTAATAAATCTTCACCATAGAACAGATATAACACCACTGCTAAAAGATTTAGTAGATGAGATAAGTGTAGTTCTAAATGCATCAGATAAAGAGTCCTACTATAGGTTATGCAGGCCTACTTACGGATACCATTCATTTGATGAAGTAATAGATTTTATATCAAGAGCCAGAAAAAACATTAATGAAGTTACCGTATCATGCGATAAGAAAAGCGGCGTTGAACTCAAAAATATTGAGAAGTTGTTGTATGGGATAAGAGTGAAAGAATGGAGCATCTAAAAGAATTAAGATACTTAAAAGAATTAATATCTATTGATTCGCAAAATCCAGGCAATAATGAACGAGAAGTATGTGACTACATCGCTAAAAAGCTTAAGAAGATAGGATTTTCAAAAATAAAAAGAATAGAATACAAGAAAAAAAGGTCGAACATTATAGCCTCATATAAAGATGAGTGTGAAGGATTTAGCCTGGCATTTAACGGCCATCTTGACACAAAGCCCGCAAAGGGCCGCTGGAGATCAAACCCTCTAAAGTCCCGTATTGAAGGTGATAAGATATATGGTCTTGGGAGTGCAGATATGAAAGGAGGAATCGCCTCGGCTATAGGTGCAATTGAAACTTTCCTAGAAAAAAACAAAAAATTTGATGGCAATATCATATTCCAGGGTGTATCAGATGAAGAGAATGGCAGTATAAACGGCATGAGATATCTGTCTGAGAATTATCCGGAAGACCTTATGGCTGATTTCGCCATTGTTCTCGAACCCACCCAATTAAATGTATCCAATAACCAAGTAGGCAATTTATGGCTGAATTTTGAAATAAGAGGTAAAGCAGGACATGCAGGGGAACCTGAGAAATCAATCAATGCAATAGATAAATCATTCCTACTTAAACAAACCCTCCAAAAAAATCTCAGTAAGATAAAAGATAAGAACACCCCTGTTAGGCTAAATTTAGGGAACATAAGCGGAGGAATCCATCCTGGCACAGTCCCTGATAAGTGTAATTTTACAGTTGACATAAGGATTCCCCCAAAACACGAAAGAAATGATTACATAACAGATATCATAAGAACAGTAAAAAAATTTGAAGCGCAGCACAAGATCAGGATAAAGGTTTCAGCTTACAGGGGTGGAGGTCTTGAACCCTCATCTTTAGATGAGAATAATTACTATCTAAAAAAGCTATGTGATTATGCCGGAAAACATAGATTGTTAACATTAACCGGTGGAACCGACGCAAGTTTTCTTAACTCACTTGGTGTTGATACAGTGGTATTTGGGCCAGGGAGTCTTGAGCAGGCACATAAGCCCGATGAGTACACCAGTGCAAAAGAAGTATTAAACTGCTCGGGCATTCTTTATAATTTTATGGAGGACGTTTTAAATTGAGCATAGGTCTTGCCGTTATCGGGTGCGGGAATGTTGCAAAAATGCACCTGCAAGAAATTGATTATAGGGTTAGACTAGAGATTGCGTGCAGCAGGAGGAGTAGTAAGGCCTCAGAATATGCTGCAAACTTTGGGTTCAGAAAACATACTAACACACTTAATGACATACTTATCGATAAAAACGTTGATGCAGTAATCATCTGCACCCCAAATGAAAGCCACCACAAAATCGCAAAAAAGTGCTTAATGGCAAATAAGCATATACTAATCGAAAAACCTTTTACAAATTATTTATCACATGCAAAGGAACTTATAGATATAGCAGAAGAAAAAAATAGAATAATCATGGTTGGACATATATTAAGACATTTTGAGGTCTTCAGGAGAGCCAAAGAAATAATACATACAATAGGCAAACCAATCATGGCAACTGACACAAGAATAGGTTTCAAAAAACCAAAAAAATGGTGGCTGGAGGAGGAAAGATTTTTACTGCTATTTCAGGGAACCCATTCTTTTGATATACTATGCTGGCTTGTGAGCTCTCGACCAAAAAAATTACTGGCATCTACAGACTCGATAAGAAAAGAATTCATTGGAGAAGATACATTTTCTGCCTGCCTCTTATACGATAACTTCAGGGCCAATATCAATCATTCCTTTTCTTCAAGCCATAAGAAAAATGAAATAATAATAATTGGAAGCAAAAAAACTATAAGAATCGTAGATTATGAAAAACTTTATATTGATGATAAACTAATCCTTCATGACAGGAGCTGTGTTTCACATCCTTTTACATCACAAATGCAGGAGTTTGTGGATTCATTAATTAATGGAAGAGAGCCAACATCCTCCGGGAAAGATGCTCTTGTTTCCCAACAGATAATTGAATCATGCTATTTATCAAAAGGAAAGCTTATTGAGGTAAAAAAATGAAAATAGGACTGGCAGGATTGGGCGGTTTTGGAAAACTTCATTACAATACCCTAAATGGAATTCATGGTGCCAAAATCACTTGTGTATGCGACAATAAGAAAGAGCAATTAAAAGATCTTGAGGCTAGAAAATTTACCTCATACCATGAAATGCTAAATGAAGATATTGATGTGGTAGACATTGTTGTTGACGAGAAACTGCATTATGAATTTGCCAAAGAAGCATTAGAAAAAAACAAGCATGTTTTTCTTGAAAAACCAATGGCCCTTGAATCAAATGAAGCAGAGGAATTGATGAGCCTTGCAATTAAAAAAAACAAAGTGCTGATGATTGGGATGATATTGAGATTTGACGCAAGACACGCGCTTTTGCACGAGAGGATTTCAAAAGGTAAACTTGGAAGTATTAGACACATCTATTGCAGGAGAAATTTTACAATCTCAGGTCATAACAAATATGGAAGAGTGAATCCTTTTCTTACAGGAGCCATACATGACATAGATCTTTTGATATGGTTATCTAAAGAAAAAATCAAAAAAGCGTATGCCACCATGAAATATCATTATCAAAGAAATAACCCAGACGCCTTAACAGCTCACATAGAACTTGAAAGCGGAGCCACTGCAATAATTGAAAACATATGGCATCTACCAGAAAACAACCCTTTGGGATTTGAATTCCAGCTGGAAGTCATAGGCAGAAAAGAAACCGCAAAAATATCCAACCAGCCAGATATCAGCATTTGGAGTCAGGATAATAAAACGAGGCACAAAGAGCTGGAAATAGATATTCAAAGAAATGTTGAGTACCCCGAAATGTTTTTTTCCAATTGTGTCCACGGAATATACGGGGGAGCTTTAAGAAAAGAATTAGAACACTTCATAGAATGCTGCAACAAAAACAGGCAAAGTGAAATAATAAATCTAGAAGAAGCTGCGTACGGAATTAAAGTGGCAAACAAGCTCATAGAATCTGCAGAAAAAAAAGAAATCATTTATTTTCAATAAATTCTTTAACCTTGAAAAAATCTTTCTTCAATATGAACCTCTGGAATATGAAGGACGGAAAAAACTTTTGAACCTATCTTTCACTTCTGTCCTGTAAAAGTCTTTTATCCGTTGATACAGGTTATTTTGATTTCCTATCTCTTTATTGAACTCTTCTAAAGTATCCCTGGCCATCCTCTTACGAACAAGCCGTGACATACCCGGACTAAGAGCTGTACCAAAAGGTAACATAGCAATAGCATCAGTTAACGCAAGCATTGGAAGACTAACATAATCTTTTGGACTCTGAGCAAAATAACCTCTGCCAAACAACCCTTTAATAGCATTATATGAATGGTTCGCCAACTTCAGACCAGCATTCCCCATTTTATAAACAGAGGTGCCTAAAACATTTCCTATGGCAAAATTAGCATCCCCCCAATAGCCGATAGTATTTGCCAGATTATCAACTTTACTCGGCTTTAAGTATTCCGAATACCTGTCATGGACCTCATCAACTATCTTAGTTAGCTTGCTCTCGTACTCAGGTATCCAGACATCATGATTCATTCTTACATAATCAACTAATTCTCTTTTAGTTGAAGGATATGGTGCTATTGCATCAACTAGATTAAGATCCTTAAAACCTTTCTTAATAAACTCTTTTAAAGCCATTTAATACACCCATTGATTCTTTTTGGTAACATGATACAATTTCTTTGAATTCCACCATGCCAATTAACTTATCATTCCTTGTTACAGGGCATGAAAGTATATTTCTATCCATCATCTTTTCAATTGCAACATCAAATGTTTCCTTCTCATCAAGACTCACCGTAGATTTTGTCATCACTTCATTAACTTCAACTGCTAGAGGGTCTTTCTCCTCAGCAATAACCCTGTTGTTGATATCCACAACTGATAAAAATCCTATAGGCCTATCTTCATTATCTATAACAACCAGGTTCCTTTTCTGAGTGTCCCTAAGAATCTTTGAAACCTCCAATACAGATTCTCCCCTTCTTGCAACAAGCACGTCCTTCATATAACATTTGTTTATCATTTTACAGTCTCAAAATATTGTCTATAACAAAAATTTAGGGTTTATTGTCATTATATTCATCTGAAGTTTCTACCGGAGTTTTCAATGAAACCAGGGTAACTCCATAAAACAAGAAGTTAACATAAGAATTTATTGTTGATTGAAGAAATAACGAATATTTCCCGCCAAATAGATAATATTTTACAAAAAAACAGAAAAGATTAACTAAAAAATTTAAATCAACGAAAGATATTCATTGTCAATCGGAAATCGACAATATAGGTCAATGGACCTATAGCAGTGTCAGACAACAGGTTGTTTAGTAGGTCTGACTGGCCATTCTGTATTTACACACAGAAGGCATGTTCACCACCTAGTGGCTCGGTCGATTTCCTCGGAAGGTTAATAGTAACATCTATTAACCCAGCCAAACTTAACAAACAGATTGTTTCAAGGAAATATTTTTATAAGAACAATCAACTTGCTTACCCATGAATAATATTTATTTAAGCAAAGTGACAGATTCTGATGACAAAAAGATATATGATTCAACAAAAAAAATTCTTAACAAATTTGAGGAAGAAATGGTATTTCAAAACGAAATACCCCTAAAGGTACACTTTGGTGAAGAGGGAAACTCAACATTCATAGAACCAAAAAAATACAAGGGAATCATTGATTATCTAAAAAGCAAAAACATAAAATCAAAATTTCTTGAAACCAACGTTCTTTATAGGGGTAGGAGAACAAAAAGCCAGGAGCATAAAAACCTTGCAATTGAACATGGTTTTACGGAGCTTCCTATCGAGATATCCAATGGATTCGAAAATGTGGACATAAATCTTAAGCACTTCAATAAATGCAAAATAGGTAAAGAATTCTCAAAGTACAAACAAATAATCGTAATAAGCCATTTCAAGGGACACTACCTTACGGGTTTTGGAGGTGCAATTAAGCAACTTGCTATGGGTTTTGCATCAAGAAGCGGCAAACTGGATATGCATTCGGGCTCAAAGCCATTATTAAACCCATTGAAATGTAAAAAATGCGATTTATGTTCCAAAAAGTGCCCCGAGAATGCCATTGAGATAGGTAGGCTTTTGCCAAGAATAAATTCTAATTGTATAGGATGCGCAGGATGTATAGCATTTTGTCCAAACAATGCAATTTTAATCAACTGGTTAGGTGGGATTGGAAAAAATTTTAATGAAAAATTAGCAGAATATGCCTTAGCTTCACAAAAAAACAAGGAAAACATATATTTTAATTTTGTTATGAAAGTAACGAGAGGTTGCGACTGTGTGGGAAGGAATATGAAGACAATCACCCCTGACATAGGAATCTTAGCCTCAAAAGACCCTGTTGCACTTGATAAAGCATCAATTGACCTGCTTGAAAAATATAAGAAATTCAGAGGCAAAAAAATCCTCGATTATTCTGAAAAAATAGGCCTAGGCAATAAAAGATATAAGATCATAGAGATATAAAATTTATCTACGATTAAAATCTCTTTTTTTACTATTGCCCCTAAAATTTGATTTTTTTGCCGGCCTCTCGCCAGGCCTTCCAGTAGGTTTAGAGGGTGACCTTTGATTTCCACCCCTTGATGTCCTTGAGGATGGACCCCTACCACCTGGTGCTCTCGGATTTGATCTCTGGCCTCTCGACTGTGTAGAAGGACGACTTCTGGCTGGCTGATTCCTCTGTATGTTTACACTACTGGTTTCGGGAGTCTCGCCTTTCTCAACCTTAATACCAAGTTCCATTATTCTGGAAAAATTATCATGGTCTTTAGGTGCAAGAATATTGATCACTTTACCCTTCTCACCGGCTCTTGCAGTCCTGCCAATCCTATGGACATAATCTTTTCTGTCCTGTGGTAAATCATAATTATAAACATGTGAAACTCCAGGTATATCAAGACCCCGAGCAGCAACATCTGTGCAAACAAGAACTTTCACCTTCTGATTGCGAAAATTATCCATTGTTTTTGTCCTCTTGGCCTGTGTATATCCACCATGGATTGCTATGGCCTCAATTCCATTATAATTAAGATTACTTGTTATGAAATCAACTTCCCTTTTTGTATTACAGAAAACAAGCTTCAGCCCCTCATCATCATCTCCTTTAAGAAGATGGACAAGCAATGAAAATTTCTTTACAGGAGACACATCATAGTAGACCTGAAAAAGTTTAGAAGGGTCAACATAATCTTCCGTCAACATTCTGACTGGATTCTTCATGTATCTTTTCTCAATTTTCTTTATCTCCTCTGACATTGTTGCCGAAAAAAGAAGGGTTTGTCTCTCTTTTGGACAAGCCGACATTATTTTCTTAACATCATCGATGAAACCCATATCAACCATTCTATCTGCTTCATCCAGTACAATCACCTGGACTTGAGACAAATCAATTGACCCTCTTTGCATATGGTCAAGTAATCTTCCCGGCGTAGCAACAACTATATTTGCCTTCCTAAGCTGGTTAGTTTGGTTACTTATTGAAACCCCACCATAAATAGGAACTACACTCAAGGATAATTGCTTAGAATAATCACTTAAACTTTCGCTAACCTGAACTGCCAACTCCCTGGTTGGAGCAAGGACAATCGCTCCTATGCCCTTTTTTATCCTATTCTGAATAATTCCACATCCAAAAGCCAAAGTCTTACCACTTCCCGTTTCAGACTTGCCTATCACGTCCTTTCCTTCTATAATAGGTTTAATACACTTTTCTTGTATAGCAGTGGGCTCAGTAAAGCCCATATCCGCTATATTTTTCAATATATCCCTATCTATTCCAAGCTCTTCAAAAGAATTCATAAAAACCACTTAAACTCGCTTGACTTTCTCGGCAACAGGACCTCTATCGTTACTGCCAGCTTCAAACTCAACAGCATCCTCTTCATTAAGAGGGTCTTCACCTTCAACCTGGGACAAGTGCACAAAATAGTCCTTGTCATCATCACCAACTATAAAACCAAAACCTTTGGTCCTATTAAAAAATTTTACTCTTCCATTCATACTAAAACAATCCTCTAATTTTACTCAAGAAACAGTACACAAAGGGCATCTGCCCGTACAGTAATGTCTCTCTAATCGTCAGGAATTAACATCTCTTTTTAAATGCTTCGATTAATGCGGCTTCATCCAAAAATTATTTTTAAGACAAAAACAATAAAAATTTAGGCACGATT
>CAZBGG010000004.1:0-20494 GCA_964491305.1 uncultured Methanosarcinales archaeon | reverse complement strand
CTTTGCCTGCCTCCCCTGCCCTGGCAGCCTCTATGGTTGCATTAAGAGCTAAAAGGTTGGTCTGCTCGGAGATTCCATTAATCATATCAACAATTTTCCCTATTTCTGTACCTTTTTGTTCAAGTGTCCTCATATTATCAGTAGCTTTTCCCACTTTTTCCTTGATAGCTTTCATACTTTCATTGGCATTTGAAGATGAATTTTTCCCATCATTAGCTCTTTTTGTAGCCTCAGTAGAATAACTTGAGGCATCATCAAGTTTCCCGGAAATATCATTTATAGATGTTTTAAGGGAATTTATCTCATCCTTGGCCCTCTCAGCTAGCTCCTCCTGTTCCTTTGAATTGGAACTTACCTGATCAATATTTGAACTTATCTGCTGTGAAGAGCTGCTGACTTGTTGGGAGGAGGCAGACAAATCATCTGCAAGAGTAGAATTCTGGCTGGATATATCTTTAATATTGTGAACCATCTGCCCAAGGTTTTCATTTACATTATTTAGATGGTGAGCCATATCACCAAACTCATCTTTTGCTTCCAAGGTTAACTTTGCGGAGAGATCACCCCTGGCAACATTGTCAAGTGCAGACTTTATGGAATCAACAGGAACTATAATCTTTTTTATGTATATTATAAGAGTTGGTAACACAAGAACCACTCCCACAGTACCCCAAAAGATGGCCCTGAATATAGTAAATTCACCCATGGCGAATAATAAGGCGATAGCAACTGAAACAATTATGCAATAATTTGACAGCAAGTCTATCTTTGTAATTAAAGTCCATCCATACCTGATATAACAAAGAAACGCAGCTAAAGCAGCCAAAAACGAAACCAAACCCACTACAATGAAAAATTCAATTAATTCCATGGAGCACCTCTTTTTTTAGAACACTGTGGAGCCGCTACTTTTTAAAAGTTTGCTTTAATTGTTCAGTGAGTTATTCGCCAGACCTTTCTGAATTCCTCTAAAAACATATCAGCAATTCTTTTGTTCTCAAAAATAATAATATTTTCATCATTTCTTGTAAGCCCATTATTAGAAGGGTTTGTCGAACCAGTAGTAACAGTTTTATTGTCGACTACGAATACTTTGTGATGCATATTGGCAGGGTTGTTGTCCCATCTGACATCCAGCCCTGCCTTTTCTAGCCTTGAATATTGGTTCCACTGGTTGTTCTGCGTTCTTTCAAATACTCCTTTAACATCCAAACCTCTCCTATCAGCGTTGATTAATTCATTCCCAATATCGTCTCTTGTAAAACTAAAAGTCATGAAATAGATTGATGAGTTTGCTCCCTTTATTAAATCCAGGTATATATCCGGTTCACAATCCCTTGGACAGAAATAGTTTCTCACTTTGTAACCATTAAGATATACCTCCGGATACTTTACTTTTTTGCTCTCCCCACCAAGCCAAAGCCTTTCAAATTCAGATAAAAAATTTTCTGATATATAGGTGCTGTTGATTAGCACCACATTATTGTTATTTTGATAATTGCCCCTTTCAGTTGGGTTCATGCTGCCAGTAATAACAATCTCCTCATCGAAAATGCAGAATTTATGGTGCATCAATGAAGGGGACCTATACCCTTTAAGGTGATCCATGCCTTCATAAAGATAACTATTTGAATAATAATTCTCGTAATTTAAAACCACCTTAGCTCCGGTCTCGTTTAGTACGCTAATAAGCCTTTGAAGTTTTAAATCATAAAATGCGCACTTTATATCATCAGATTTTAACGAAAGGTTGATAAAAATTGCAGCACAATCGTCCCTCGGACAAAAATATGCCTCTACAGGAGAGGTATCCTCATACACGGGAGAACTAAAAAAAAATTGGTCGAGAGGATAAAACGAATATACTGACAAAAAAATAATTAAGAACGCCAGTAAAGCATAGCCTATTTTCATATAGTAACTGTAAGATAACATTAATTTAAGGTTTTAGTGATAAAATCCAAAAATCCTCTGGGAAAAAAAGAAGTCTTCCGCATAACCCCTTACATCATCCATAAATCAAAACGAATAAATCAACATTCATTGTATTTGGTATCAGTTATCTGCTGCCCCTGAGGATTTTCTTGCAGTCTCTTTACTAAGAACCTCTTTTAGAGCTGAAATGGCAACTTCTATCTGTTTATCATCAGGATACTTGGTAGTTAAACCCTGAACCAGCTTACCAGGTACAGCAATAATTTTTGTGATTATATTATCCCTGTATTTTGCAGATATTTTCAAAATTTCATAAGAGATTCCGGCAACTAATGGGATAAACATAATCCTAACCAATAAAAATATAAAAGTTTTAGCAATTGAGCCTAATGAGTCGATACCAGGAAATACTGCGCCCACAAGGGAGGGAATCAATGAAAAAACAAGAATCATTATCAATAAGACGATAACAATGAAACTTGTGCCGCACCTGGGATGATAAGTTGCATACTTCTTTACATTTTTTATGGTGAGCTTCTTCCCATTTTCATAGCAATTGACAGCCATGTGCTCAGCGCCATGATTCTGGAAAACCCTCCTTATATCTTCCATCAAAGAAATTATGAGTACATACCCTATGAATATAAATATTTTAAATAAACCAACCACCAGATTGAAAAAAAGCGTGTTGTCCTCTTCAGACACCCCCAAGAATTTTGGAATCATATAAGGAAGAACCACAAATAGAAGAATCGCAAGGCCCATTGAAAGTGTAATGGTTATAAAAATCGCCCATTCAGAAAGAGTTTCTTCTTCTTCATCAGTTGATTCATTTGCAGAATATGTAAGGCTTTTTATTCCCAGCCTTAACATTTCCCACATGGATATAATCCCTCTTAAGAAAGGTATCCCAAGAATTTTAAACCTTTCAGTCAACGAAACATATCTCCATGATTTTGTTGTTATTTCATCGCTTGGTTTTCTCACAGCAACAGAATAGTAATGGGGTGATTTCATCATAACCCCTTCTATAACGGCCTGTCCGCCAACATTAAGCTTCATCAAAAGCCATATCAAAAGCTCATTTAAATATTTATGGTTAAATTTAAATATAAAAAAAATAATGGCATCCTGATGATTGGGAAGAAGGGAATAACCCCATTAATATCGGCAATAATTTTCTTGGCCTTCATTGTGTCAGTTGTAACGGTAGTTATACAGCTAGGGTCTTTCATGGGAGGTTGTGGAGAGTACGAGGCAGAGATTGTCGAGATGGGTGACATGAAGAGAATATGCTACAACACCGAAACCTCTGAAATAGAGATTACAGTGAGTAACGGCGAATACGAAATAATAGACTCGACAATCCATATTGTGGGGGAATGGGAAGAAAGAGAGGAGAAGTTCTCAGAAGGTATAGAAAAAGAATCACTTGATAAAATCGTAGTCCCCTACGACCTCGAGAATGATGGTGTACCAGATAAGATAATAATGAGTACGAATTATGATAAAGAGGGTGATCTCACCGAATGCGTAAGAGAGGTAAAAATTGAAGAGTTCTTGCCCTGCGACGAGATGAATTAATAAACATAAAAGTAACCCATCACATCTATTATTTGGATTTTTTAACGCCAATCTTTGGACAATAATCCTTTAGCCGACAAACGGAGCACTTGGGAGTCACAGGATTGCATACTTTCCTTCCATGGATTATAAGTAACTCATTTATAACCTTCCAATACCTTTTTGGCAGTAACTTCATAAGACGCATTTCGGTATCTTCAGGGTCTTTAGTGCTAACCCAGCCCAACCTGTTGGCAACCCTTTGAACATGTGTATCAACTGGTATGGCGGGCTTCCCGTAAGCATAGACCATTACACAAGCCGCCGTTTTCCTGCCTACACCAGGAAGATTAACCAAATCATTAAAATCCTCCGGAACCTTTCCACCATATTCATCAACAATTATTTTTGATATTTGCTTTATGTTTTTAGCCTTGGTTCTGTAGAAACCGGAGCTTTTAATCAATCTTTCAATTTTTGGGATTGGAGCTTCAGACATGGAATAAGGCTCTGGAAAATAAAAAAACAAATCTTTGATAATTTTTATAATTTCTTCATCTCTGCTCCTTGCGGACAAAACAGTAGAAATAAGTATCTGAAAAGGTGTTCCATCTGTAAAAGACGATAACATCACAGGATCTTTATAATTTTTCTTCAATATATCAAGGGTTTTAACCATATCATTCTTTTTATTGGTCATGGTATTGGATTTCTTACTTTTTTAATAAAATTTATTAATCAGAAAAAATCTTAAGGTAGGGATGGAAGATGGAAGAACCAAAAAGAACCTTGCAATTATATTCCTTTTAGCGGTTGTGGTCGCCCTGTCAGTTATTGCATACTCTTTTCAGCAACAAAAAGGGGATTTAAGAAAACATTGTGAAGATATGCAAAAAGATGCGATTGAGCAACTTGAAAGATTAAATTCCACTATTGAAGACTACAGTGAAGCTAACCTTAAACTAAGGGATAGCTTTATGATTCTTAACAAGAGTTATGAAGAACTATTTGAGAGATACAAGCAGCTAAACTCAAGCTACGAAGAGGTCCGCGACTCAAATATCGACCTTATGATGAGTCTTCAGGAAGCATTTGAAAAGATAGACACTTACCAACGGGAGATTGACTCATCCCTAGAATGGTTTAGTAAAAATTCACAACTGGGAGATAAACCTGAGATTAAGCAGAAATTGGAGTCAAAGTGTATCAAAGATTGCTCCATTAAACTTGGATGTATTTTTCTGGTCAATGAGAGGATGGGCTTTTCATACAAGAGCGATCTGGAAACAACAGGTGATTCTGACAGACTAAAATCCCTCAATGAATTCGTGGAATATGGAGGAGGCGACTGTGAAGACTTTTCCTTATTTTTCAAGGCAGAATATAATTATTTGAAAAGCAAATGTGATGAAGTGACACTTGAAAGCTATAAAGGAACTGAGGAAGACAAAGAATATTTCCTTGACTTCAACGAAGAATGGTATATGAGCGGTGTTGAGCCGGTAAACATAGGGAATGAATTCCAGCACGCAAATGTTGTGTGCGGTAAGATTTACGACCTGAATAGAGATAACCTGGAAGGTCATTGTATCGTGGGATTTACAAAAGAAAAAATTGAAACCGTAAAAGAACTTAAAGCTTTGGAAACAGCCCATCTTGTGGAGCCCCAGAATGGAAAATATTACGGGATGCTGAACAGGGAATCAAGCGGCATCTATCTACAGGAAAAGGACTTGGAGCATAAGTCATTTGTTTCTTTAATTATCACCGATAATGACCTTTTCCTATACTCAGAAACCGAAGAAGAATGGTTGAGCCACTCGCTATTTAAAGAACAACTAGATGAGTTGAAGACTAAAATAGAAAAAGTTTAACAATAAAAATCCAAAGGGCTGTTGGAGCCTCCAATAGTCTATGGTTCTTCAGACAATAAACAGGAGCAATTCTTTATTTTCGAAAATATTTTTAAACTAACTGATAACACCCAAAACATGCAAAATTTATTACTCCACTGCTGTTGTGGCCCTTGTTCAACACAAGTTATTGAAAGACTGAAAAAATACTTCGAACTCACTCTTTATTTTTGCAACCCCTGCATCTATCCAGAGGAAGAATACGAAAAAAGAAGAGACTGCGCAATGGAAGTTGCCAGGCATTATTCTCTGCCCCTGATTGAAGGAGATCATGATTATAGTAGATGGAGGCAATCCGTTGGAGGAAAAGAAGATTCAGTTGAAGGAGAAGACAGGTGCAAAATGTGCATAAGGCAGCGACTTGAAAGAACCGCACTAAAAGCGCGTGAGAAAAATTTTAGTAATTTTTCAACAACATTAACAATCAGCCCTCATAAGGATGCAGACTTTATAAACAAAACAGGTAAACAGATAGCAATCAATAGCAACGTTAATTTTTTAGTCTGTGACTTTAAAAAAGACGACGGATTCAAGAAAAGCGTTGCAATAAGCAAAGATTTGGGCATATACAGGCAGGATTACTGCGGTTGTGAATTCAGTAAGAATTAAAAAAGGCACTTTAAAAAAACTTATTAAGGTAATAAATTAACTTAATGAAATGAAAATAATTAAGACTCCTTTTGGCAGTGGTGGTCTAGGAAAGACTGAAATGACAGCTTATTCTCCGGAAAATATAGTGAAAGAGCTAAATGAATTTTATCTGTCTGAAAGATTGAACTACACAGAGTATGCAGTTGCAGAAATCCAATGCTTGCAAAACGATGCGGGCCAGAGCCATCAGAACATATACCAATATGTAAAAGAGGTAGATAGCAGATTTATCCTGATTGGAGGAGACCATTCAATAACATATCCTTCATTCAAGGCATTTTCAGGAGGCAACACAGGACTAATTGTGTTTGATGCCCACGCAGATTGCATGCACGGCACTGAAACTGCAAGTCACGAAGATTACCTAAGGAAACTTGTTCAAGAAGGTATAATTGACCCTCAAAAAATAGTTCTAATCGGATTAAGAAATATACATAAAATTGAGAAGAACTTTTTAAACAACAACAAGATCAATCACTTCAACTGCCACCAAATATACCGCAATGGTATTGATAATATTTGCGATGAAGCGATGTCAATACTTAGAAAAACCGACAATTTTTATGTTTCCGTAGATATTGACATATTAGACCCGGCATTCGCACCTGGAACCAACCATTTGGAGCCTGCAGGACTCACAACAAGAGAACTTATTTATTTTTTACAGAGAATTAAATATCTGAAGAAGCCATTTAGCGGTGATGTAGTCGAAGTTGATACCACAAAAGACTTAAACAACCTGACAACAAGAGCTGCAGCAAAGATAATAAAAGAACTCATTTAAAGTATTCACATCCTCTTATTTTTTTTAAGCTCTTTGTAAAGCTCTATAAAGGTTGCTACACTCCATGCCTGGGACAGACTACCTTCTCCTTTTTGAACTGAAGCAGAGCTTATTTCGCTTCCGTGACCAATGAAACCCTTATAAAGTATATCTTTAGAAGAAGCCCTTGAAATCTTATCTATATAATATGAATACGCTTTTCTATCAATCCTGTTTAAACATATTGCGGCGATATTGTTTACAAAATACCAGCTGTCACCACGATGATAACTTCTATTATCCTCACCTGTGTAATCAGCAAAAAATATTGGACTATCTTTCTGGATACTGGCAAAACCCCCCCAGTCCAACCATAATTTCTCAATAGCCTTGTCAAAAGTTTTTTTCCAATCTCTTTTACTCAATAGTTGAGGATAAATATAATAAGCAAGAAACACATTCGGCCTTACAGTCGGGTCATCCACTCCATCATAAAGATAATCGTGGAAAAAAAGCTCTCTTACTTTTTGCGCGGTAACCTCTTCTAATTCACCATAAAGTTCTTTTTTCTCCTTTTTATCATTAAGCTCACACAATTTATACATAAAGTTATACATTGAAAGCCTTAAAGCCTGTATCTCTATCCTATACCCTGCCCTGGTGTCACCCTCATAATCAGTATCCATCCAGGTTTCTTTCTCTTCATTATATGAAAGCCCATCCTTTGTATGCTCATTAAACAGCTGCTTTATGCAAAACCTTAGTCTCTCTTTTATATGACTTAAATCCTTCTTGCTAAGATGGTATTCAAGAATATTCTCCTCCACCAGGCAATTAAAAAGATCATGCAATCTCTTAAATATCCACCCCACCCCATCAGCACTCGCAAGTTCTGAATCAGGAAACCTATTTTTTATTCTTCCATCCCTCTCTATTCCATCAAGATGCCTTAGCAATATCCTTTTTGCTTCGTTAAAATTTCCCTCCTTTATCAAAGCACCAGTAGAAACAGCTTCATCTCTCGTCCAGAATTGGTAAAACCAGGGCAAGCCTGCCAAAATTCCTTCTGTCTCATCCATAACAGTCATCAACATATCAAGGGATTTCCTTGAGCAACAAAAAGCAAAATCAAGCTCATCATCTAAAATCTGATGACGATAGTTTACTTTATTGTAATTTTTTATAACTTTCACATAATAATTATAGTTTTTAAAGGCTTTTTCCGCTAACCTAATAGCTTCCTCTTTGTTCTCGGAAAACCCAAAAGTAAGACATGCCCTATTATTCTTCACGGGTATTTTTATGGCATCATATGCAAAAATCTCTTTATAAGACTGCTCTCTCTTATTGTCATAATCATAAGTCCTGGCCACCCATGAACCCACATCGTGATATTCCTCAACCCCACATACTGCCAGAAATATCCTGTAGTCAACTTTTGAAAGGCTCCCATCAGTATATTTAGTGTATTCAAACACCAAGGTATTACCAACCCAAAAAGTTTCATATATTCTTCCAGAATCATCAAAGTCGTATATCTTCCGGCAATCCAGAACTAACGAGATATTACCGGAGAAATTTTCTATCTCATAAAGTATGGTGTTGCTATGGTCCATAAACAACCTTTCATTGGAAACATAATTGGTTTTCTCTATATAAGATAACCAGTTTTTAATTTCAATAGGCTCAAAGCCTTCCGGTTGGATTGATTCTATTGTTTTGATTATATCGAAATTCCGGGATGCAAAATATGCTCCGTTATATTTTGTAAAATTTTTTTTGGGAGAGAGTGAAAAAAATCCTCCTTTTTTATTAGTTAACAGAAATCCAAAATTCTCCTCTACATATTTTTTTACTTCTTTTGAATTGATAACGTGAGAGACATGCATAAAAACGACAAAAAACTTTTAATAAATAAATGTTTGGATTATTTTTCATAACTGTAGAGTGAAGTTAATTTCCATAACATGTTTCATTAAATTATTGGTAACAAAAAACTGATTTATCTTTGTCTAAGATTTTTTAAAAGAAAAGTCAATCGGAAATCAACACTATCGAACTATTTACCTATAGTGTCGATTTCCTCGGAAGGTTAATAGTAACATCTATTAACCCAGCCAAGCTGAACAAACAGACTGTCGCTTGGCGCTGGTTTGCGCTGGTTTGCGCTGCCGGATTATTCCACTTTGTTATGACAATAAAACTAAACCACTGGTGAACACACTAGTGGAATAATCAGATTTAAAAAGAAATCTAAAGGCCTATATAATAATAGTCCTAAAAAACATCAAAATGCAAGTATAAAAAAATAGTCCTTGATTCACACGCATGATTTGATTCAAGAATCCAAAAAGTAAAATATTAAAAAAACATGAATCATAACAAATGAAAATATGCATGGAAAGATTTTACAGATGAGGGGAGATGAAAACTCCAGATCAAAAGATTATAGTTGCCTTGAAACTAAAGATGGTAGAAGCAAACATAAGATGGAAGCTGATAAAAACCGGGAACCTGTGACCTCCAAAAAATTGCAAATAGATAACTCAGTCTTTTTGCAAAAAGAAGGCCAAGATTACATTCATGAGGAAAACAGATTTATGGAAGAAAAGTCAAAAGGGAGATGCAATCTTTGCAACGGGGAATTTTACGGAAAAGATATAAGAAGACATATTAATAAATGTGTAGAAGAAATTTATGGGAAAAATAAGGCTTTTCTGATGAAAGCCTCGGCAGGGGCTGTTTGGGTATATTTTCTGGTTCCAAAGCATAAAATGATATCAAGCACATATAAACCATTAAGGGATATATGGTTTGAATGCTGTGACCATTTAAGCCCAAGCGATGAGAATTATATTATTGAAGAAGATAAAAATAGTGAAAAAGAACTCGCTTATGACCATGGGAAAGAAAATAGCATTTATTTTGGCAACGACTTTATAAGAAAAACGGAAGTTGCAATCGAGTTCATCTGTGAAACAAAAACCAAAAAAGAGGGAATATTCGTAGTAGCAAAAAACATAATGCCTTCTCTGGATAATATTCAGACTGACAAATGAAAATATCAAAAACATATTTTCAGCAATAAAAAATTCTTAGTTTATTGGACACCAGGGTTATTTGTTAACCTCAAATTAGAAAAATTTTTATAAGTGGTAGACATCAGTATGTGCATAGTAAAGCGGGGGTGAATTTAATGGGATTTCATGACAAAGGAGCTTTAGCAGAAATAGATTTCATTATGGAATATGCCAGTTCTCTGGAGGGTGGCCTAGGGGAATACGCAAAGTATATGTCCTTGCAAAATGTGGCCCTCCATGATGTAAAAAGTTGTGATGATTACCTTAATTCAGTTATAGAAAAATCTAACTGTGCTCTTGAAAGCTTGATTTATAGCCATATGAATAAACACAATGGGACTCCACGAGTAAAAGACCACTTGAAATTGCCAACTTATGCTCCACTTGTAAAAGAGACCAGCCACGAAGGAATACAAAGAAGATTGTAGAACAAGAGTTCAAGTTATTTTTATTTTTTGAAAATCCTTGAAAAATTTATGTGGAACCGCACGGAAGAATTTGTTTTTCAATAAAAATGAGGAAGTAATTGACAAGAATCTCATCCGACTTTACTTCAGATTATACATTCTGAGTCTTTGCATGATTAATAAGCCAGTACTTAATAGTTTATGTTACGCCCATTCTATACATCAATAAAATAAATAATAAAACCAGAGGTATAATTACCATCAGATAGTTTATTATTCTCCTCAACCACTTGCCCATAAAGCCCCACCTTAACAATTAAAAAACAAGCCAAATTCTTTAAAATGCGTTTTAATAAGAGGCAGGTACCAAAAATCTTACACCTGCCTAAGGGTAGTGGAAAGATATCTTAATACAAAAAACTTCTGATGTTGTCAATCGGAAATCGACACTATCGGTCAATAGACCGATAGCAGCGTCAGACGACAGGTTGTTTAGTAGGTCTGACTGGACATTCTGTATTTACACACAGAAGGTATGTTCGCCACTTAGTGACTCGGTCGATTTCCTCGGAAGGATAATAGTAACATCTATTAACCCAGCAAAGCTAAATAAACAGACTGTCGCTTGGCGCTGGTTTGCGCTGCCGGATTATTCCACTTTGTTATGACAATAAAACCCAAGTTTGACAGTTTGCTAACTATTTTGTGCAGGATTTCTATTTGACAGTTGGCTATTTTAAGCTATTATTTGGATAAAAAATCAAGCTTTTTGCTTTATTTTTTGACTGCTAAAGCTGTTCCAATCGGAAAGCTTATATTGTTGTTACTCTGAATAATGTTTGTCCTTAGTTTTGTTTTTTGCATTGTAACTTCAAACAGAACTAAGGACTTTTTCTATTTAACTGTCAAAGTTGGGATAAAGCTAAACCACTAGTGAGCACACCAGTGGAATAATCAGATTTAATAATAAATTGAATACTAACAGAATCTGATTTGAAAAGTATAACTATTATATTACCATAAACTATAAATATAAGTATGGAGAACTTTAACGGCTTATGGAAATGAAATCCGATAGCATTAGATTTGGCGGGGATTTTGTTAGTTCCATTTATGGTTTCTTTGGATATTGGTTTGGTTTTTATTTTTAGGAGTGCGTCCGGGCCTCTTAAAATCACTTAACAATTCTTGGTGATTCTCTTTTGGTTTCGGGCGCTTCAAGGTTAAAATAGTTTAAGCTATGGAGGGAAAAAAAATGATAGGAAAAATTTCAAAAAGCATTGTGGGGGGTCGTCCGTATTGTGGGCGTTGCCCGTTCTGTCGTAGTAATTAAGATAGGAGGGTCTTGCCTGTCAGAGGGCAGAACAATAAAGACCATTGTAGAAAAAATAGAAAAGGTCAAAAGAAAGGGATTGTTACCAGTGTTGGTTGTTTCAGCCCTTAAGGGAATGACCGATTCACTAATGGACGTTGCAGTCTATACACAGAACAAAAATGGCCCCAGCCATATTGACAACATAATATCTGAGGGAGAGCAATTGAGTGCAAGAATCCTTGAGTCCGCACTTAATAATAAAAATCTGAAAGCTAAGGCCATAAGCGTTAACAATGATTTCCCAATTGTAACAGACAACCAATATGGCCAGGCAGAGATACTATTAGATGAGACAAATAAAAGAACCAAAAATAAGCTCAAACCATTGATCAATAAGGGAATAATCCCCATAGTACCAGGATTCATAGGAAAAACAAAGGATAACAGGACTACAACGATTGGAAGAGGTGGCTCTGACACTACCGCGGTGGTCATAGGGAGTATATTAAAGCCTAAAGAAGTTATTTTATTGAAGGATGTTGCAGGGATTCTTTCAGCCGACCCAAAAGTAGTAAAGGATGCAAAAAAGCTAAAGACAATAACAGTTGAAGAAGCATTGAACTTAAGCATAAAAGGCGGCGAAGTCCTATGCCAGAGCTCACTTATGTTCAAGCCAAAGGATGTCAATGTACGAATAGTGAACTATGATAACGGAGATTTATTAACCAGCGGAACTGTTGTTATCGGAACGCTTGAAAAAGATATTGATGTAAAACTTAGTGAGAGAAAAGTAGCCGCAGTAAGCGTTATAGGAAAACGCATGGATAGCATGCCGGGCCTCCTTGGTAAATTCTCTAATCATCTTGCCAAGGCAGACATCAACATTTTCTCAATTTCGGCTTCAAAATACTCCATATGTTTTTACGTCAGCCAAAGCAATAGAAAAAAAGCTCTGCAAACACTTCATAATCTAGTGCAGAAAGAAAATGATCTAACTGCTGTTACATCAATAGAGAACATATCTCTAGTGACTGTTACAGGAAGAGATTTTGCAATTAGGAAAGGTGTATTAGGGAAAATAGGGAATGTTTTAGCAAAGCACAACATCAATATTGTTGATATCAGCACAAGCGGTTGTGAATCGGCAATTCTGGTTAATAATCAGGAAGCCAAAAGAGTAAAGAAAATATTGGAGGTATCATTATGAAAGTTGCAATAGCTGGAGCCACGGGAACAGTTGGCCAGAGATTTATTCAGTTGCTACACAGGCACCCATGGTTTCAGGTTGGTGAACTCCTGGCAAGTGATCGCTCTAAAGGTAAGAAACTAAAGGATGCATGCAGTTTCCGTTTGTTTGACATACCTAAGGAGTACGATGAAATGGTTGTTAAGGGTCTTTATGATAAGGTAGAGAGCAAACTTATCTTCTCAGCCCTGCCATCTGATGTTGCAGGCAAAGTAGAAAAAAACTTTGTGAAACAGGGTGCTGTTGTGGCAAGTAATGCAGGCCATCACAGGATGGATAAAGATGTACCACTAGTAATACCTGAAGTGAATCATCAACATCTTCAGCTTGTTAAAGGAAAAAAAGCATTTATAATAACAAATGCAAATTGTACAACTACACAATTAGTTCTTGCGCTAAAGCCCTTACACGATGATTTTGGACTCTCAGGTGTTTCAGTGGTTTCGATGCAGGCATTGTCAGGTTCAGGATATCCAGGAGTCTCTTCAATGGACATAGCTGATAATGTCCTCCCGCATATCAAAGGGGAAGAAGAAAAAGTTGAAACCGAGCCACTTAAGATACTTGGAGATTTAAGAGAAGGGAGTATTGATAACGCAGATATTTCAATAAGCGCAAGCTGCAACAGAGTTAATGTACTAGACGGGCATCTAGAAAGTGTTAGCGTAAAGCTTTCAAAGCCTTCAAAAATTGAAGATGTTAAGAAATCTATGAGTAATTTTTCGGCTCTGCCACAAGAACTGAAGTTACCTTCTTCACCCAAGAATCCAATTATTTACATGGAAGAAGAAAACAGGCCCCAACCTAGACTTGACAAAGATAAACAGAACGGAATGAGTGTTGTAGTAGGCAGACTGAAAAGAGATAATGTACTTGATTATAGATTCCATGTTCTTGGACACAATACAATAAGAGGTGCCGCCGGAGGAAGCATACTGAATGCGGAGCTCCTATACTCATTAAATTTGCTGGAGGGATAAAAATGAATGGAAAAAAAATCAGAATGAATAGGATAACAAAGAATGGAAAAGCGGTCATAATACCCATGGACCACGGAACAACAATCGGGCCCGTAAGGGGAATTGAAGATATGAACAAAACAACTCCTTTGATTGATGAAGGCGGAGCTACTTCAGTGGTCTTGCATAAGGGCATAATCAGAAGTCTTGAAGAAGCTCCTTCCGCAGGAATAATTATGCACATATCAGCAAGCACTAAGCTGTCCCAGAATCCAGACAAAAAGGTTTTGGTTGGAAGTGTAGAAGAAGCAGTAAGGCTGGGGGCAGATGCAGTTTCAGTACATGTTAATGTAGGGGGTAATAAAAGTGAGCCGGATATGCTTTATGACCTTGGAAAGATATCTGAAAAATGTGAAGAAATGCAGATGCCGCTGTTGGTAATGTCATATCCAAGAGGAGATAATATAAAAGATTCCATGGATCCTGAAAATGTTGCAATGGTTGCAAGGGTAGCAGCTGAATTAGGGGGAGATATTGTAAAAACTAATTACACAGGAGATGTAGAGAGCTTCAAGAAAGTTACACAAGGGTGCCCCATACCGGTGGTTATAGCAGGAGGTCCAAAGTGTGAGACTGATAAAGAAGTTCTCGAGATGGTTGATGGAGCCATGAAGGGCGGAGCAGCAGGCATCTCCCTTGGAAGAAATGCCTTTCAACATGACTCCCCTAAAAGGATAGTAAAGGCCCTAAGACAGATAATCATCGAAAATAAGACTGTTGAAGAGGCTTTAAAGGTGCTGGAAAATGAAAAGAGTCATAATTAAAACAAGCGATAAGAACATAAAAAATGAGGCAAAACTACTGGGCCTTGACCTTTATGAAGAGGAGAAAGAACTCCAAAAATTTAAGGTAAAAACAAAGGAAGATGAACAAAATGTCATTAAAAATTCGGGCAAAAAGATAATGCTTGAATTTTTCGGGCAAAAGATAATTCCCCTTGAAAATCTTATCGCGGAGCTAAGGGGAAAAACAGAGATTCTTGCAAAGGTAAAATCTTCAGAGGAGGCCAAGACCGCAATGGAGGTCCTCGAGCTGGGGGCAGACGGAGTTGTTCTTGAAACAGATTCAATAGATGAGCTTAAAAAGACAATGGATTTGATAACAATAAATGAAGATTATAAACTAGAGGAGTCTAAAATCAAGACAATAAGACCCTTGGGAATGGGAGTTAGGTCTTGTGTTGATACCTGTGACATGATGAGAGAAGGTGAGGGGATGCTTGTTGGAAGCAGCTCTTCAGGAATGATCTTGGTACAGGCAGAGGTTGAGAAAAATCCATTTGTTTCTCCCCGTCCCTTCAGAGTAAATGCAGGTGCAGTTTCCATGTACACCCTAACAGGCAAAAAGACCAGGTATCTTGAAGAGTTAACGGCAGGGGACGAGGTATTAATAGTTGACAGAAAAGGCAAAACAAGGAGCTGCATAGTCGGCAGATCAAAGCTTGAAGTTCGTCCGATGGTTTTAATAGAGGCCATCAAAAATAAAAGAACCGCAAAGGTAGTACTGCAAAACGCCGAAACTATACGTGTTGTGACAAGTGACGGAAGCAAGCCTGTCACAAAACTTAACGAAGGGGATAAGATAATGGCAAGATTTGAAAAAGGAGGGAGACACTTCGGAACACTTGTTGAGGAAGAAAAAGTAGTGGAAAAATAATTATTTATTTAGCTTGATTGTTTTACCCCTTCTTGTCCATTGCCCTTTTTAATTTTTTCAAAAATGATTGTTCCAACCAGAACAATGAAGCTTAAAATTATGAAAACCAGCGGGAAAAAAACTGCTTTACCTATGAAAATATCCAGCGAGGTCTGGATAAGCCCACCACCAAAGGAACTTCCCTCCATCAAAAGTTCTGAAATTTTTGTGATGTTTAACTTTAAAATCATTAAAAACAATGCCACCACAGCACTTGATACAAGAATTGCGGAGCTGAACCACTTAAGACCCCTGGTTACACCACCAATCAAAAGAAAAATCACAAGGAAAGCAGAGAAAACTATAAAGGGTGTTATAATCATCAAACTGTAGATTGTTTGAAAAGTGTTTATTCCGTCATCGATACTGGATTCATCGGTACCTTCTCCAAACAAATGATCAAGCTCAATCTTATCAGGAAAACCATTAGACTCCATAAAATCACTAATCTGTATTTCATCATTTGCGATGGGTTGCACACCCCCCATTGACTCCTCAATGTTTGATAACAAGTTATTTTCAAAGTCCTGCTTCTTATCACTTATATCAACATAGCCTAGACTCTCATCATCCCCTTTTATGTATCCAAGAGAGTTATTAATCACCTCAAGAATTACTCCATCCATCCACTCACTATCAAATGTTTCTTCAAGAGTCAGAACAAAAGTATTTAACATCTCCTCTTCCATTTCATCAGGCATCTCATCATCAAGGCCAGTCCCATCTTCTTCAATGGATTCATAGATTTCATCAGTAAGGCCATCCACCAAAGATTCTGAGAATTCAGTTTCTGATAAGACCTCTTCATAGAAATCATAATTAAGAACAGTCCTCTGTAACCCACTTCCAAAAAGGAATAGTGAGTTGAAAAAAAGCAGTGCAATGGAAATAATTATCAAAATAATTACAGTTACAGCATTAGTCTTTCCGGCCATGGAGTCGATAAACATTTCCGCTTAATAAAATTTTTGTTTGAGAAGGCCGCCAAGCAAAATATTTAGCAATAATTCAACCTTTTTAAGAAAGATTCCAGAATTTTGTTAAAATGCAAAGGATTATCAAGATTTGCTATATGGCCAGCTGAAGATATAACCTTATAATCGAACTCAGGAATTTCTTTATGCCAGTTTCTGGCCATTCTGCCGATAATAAAACTATCTTTTTTCCCGTGAATAATGAGAGAAGGGACCCTAACAACCGGATGTGCAGTTTTTGAAGACTCCTTTAAGACCTCTCTTGTAATATTGATAAAATTTTTCTTTCCCACTAGAAACACTGACCTTTCAAGATAAGCCCTGGTTGAATCTTCCAAAGCCATCGTTCTTACAACAGAGCGCACAAGAAATCTTGCTATTCTGCTTTCTTCGGGAACTAAATGACACAACTCCAGGAAAAATCTCAAGGGAAAATATATAGAACTCCTGATTTTCCTGTGCAAGGGAACACTTCCAACATGCACAAGTGCCAATACCTTCTCAGGATACAGGTAAGCAAAGTATTGGTTAATCTGCCCTCCAAGAGAAAGTCCTGCCAAAACTGCTTTGTCAACACTAACCTCATCCAATAAGTCCTTCAGGCACTCTGCCGCCAGCGAGAAATTAAATTTCCCCTCAAGCCTGAAAGAACTGCCATGTCCCGGAAGGTCCCACACTAAAATCCTATAATTTACTGAAAAATAATTAATTTGTTCCGAAAAAGTTTTATGGTCCATCATAAGACCATGATTAAAAACAAGTATTGGAGCGTTTTTTGGTCCAATTAATTTGTAATAGAT
The DNA here is from genome assembly GCA_964491305.1 of uncultured Methanosarcinales archaeon. Lineage (GTDB taxonomy): Archaea > Nanobdellota > Nanobdellia > Woesearchaeales > DSVV01 > CAZBGG01. The sequence continues at coordinate 3,133 of CAZBGG010000004.1, read as the reverse complement.
TTCCCCGTGCTTACTATTATGAATCATTTGTTCACCGAATTACCTTGACTTAATGAACTGGAAAATTTTTTCTCTGAATTCAGAGGATTGCCAGATGTCGTTATGACCCCTCCCTTCTATTAAAAAATATTCTTTTTTTTCAGCTGACATTTTTTCGTAAAGCATTTTGGAAAGTTCATAAGGAATCACATTATCCAAATCTCCATGGAAAAATATTGCTTCCCCTTCAAAATCCTGCAGCCATTCAACATTCCTATAGTTCTCTTTTAACAAAAAAGCAGGATAAATAGGAAACCTAGAGCTTGCAACATCAGCCATATCCGAGAACCCATTTACAAAAATCAAATAATCAACACCACCTAATGATGCGTGGTAACTGGCAGGGCCTGAGCCGAGACTCTGACCATAAACAAAAACATCACCCTTATGGTTCTCTTCAATAAAAGAATTAACATTTTCAACATCATTAAGTATAAGCTCCTTGGATGGACTTCTAGTGTCATTTGAATAACCGGCATATTCTACATAAGCTATGCTACGATTGGTTCTTTCAAATGTACTTTTATAAACCGCCCTATCGCATGCAGAGCCTGCATTTCCATGATAATAAACAACTATTCCTTCCCTGGAACCCTCCATATAATAGAGCCTAGTCCCTTCATAGTATATTCTTTCATAATCATTAAAACCCTCACAATCATCAAAATCCTGGTCACAGGGAAAGTATATCATTGATTTTTGAAATGAATAAAGCAAGATACCAATAAATAGATAAAACAAAAGGATAAACCCAAAAAAACTTAAAATGTTTTTTTTAGAAACCATCATTAGTCCCTTAGTATTATCGTATTTAAATTTTGCCAAAAAACGCTTTCTTTGTTGAGTACGGAAATTATTTAACCCCCTTTTTAAACCCGGAGTATTCACCTGTTCCTTCCATTGAATATCCAACAAAAGTAAATCGAGCTTAGAACCAATTTTTAAGTGAGGATTATATAGTAGTTAAAATAATAAATTTTTTAAAGGAAATGTTTTGCCCAATCCATATGAGGACCTGGTCATATATAAGACGTAACTTAAGAGGATGGTATAGTTATCCGGAGCCCTACCTACTTCATCTCGAAGAAAATCTAAGGGGGAAAATAAGGAGAAATTACTTCTTTCAAAATGAAGGACAAAACGGGAACAATAACAATGGACACAAAAACAATGAGTACAATGGGATCGAGAGTCAAAAGAACGAGACATTAGAAAAATCACTCAATTGTGCCGCTGAAGGAGTAGAGATGAACAACCCATTTACTACCGAAACAGAGAATCCCAAATCTTTCGAAGATAATTATATCAATCGCATCTGCTGTGGCAGGTCTTCAAGAAGTGAGATATACAGGACCAGAACATGTCGGCCAAAAAGATTGAATAGGGATGGGCGGGATGTTTTAGATTACATAGATATAAGCGGATGAGAATAGAAAGTAATTTCAAAGAACTAAATATTTAGTAAGCTTCTTTGTAATAAGATTAATTGTTTACAAAAGAATTCAAACAAGTAGAGGGGGATTATTCTTTATTAAGCCATTTTTTGTTCATTGAATCCATTAAATCAATTCCATGCAGATTAGCATTGACCATCACCATCCCCAGAACATCAGCAAGCTCCCTCGCCAATTCTTCTTTCGAGTCCTCTTTCCTAAGGTATTTTTCGGGCCTGCACTTCTTCTGATGAATAAGCATTGCTTGGGCAAATTCCCCAACCTCTTCATATAATTTCAAAAGAGCAAAATCTTTATCAATCTTGACATTGTACTTTTCACTATAATCCTGAGCATTTTTTGTTACCCTTTCTTGCAATTCCCTTAAATCCATAATACTTTTAGTAGAAATTAACTTTTTATAAGTTTACTCCTTTTTAGAGTGCAAAAAAATAACGAATCATCAGATTATAAACTAACTCTTCTTATCAAGCAATCCCTTAAGATCATTTGACAAATCGCTTAACTCTTTGGAGTATTTATCAAGAGTGGTTGTTTTATCCTCAATAACCTTTGTTGCTTCGGTGTTCTTTTTTATAAGCTCATCTGTTTCTTCCATTGAGGCTTTTTGCTTGCTTGAGATTTCACTAATACTATCCGCCTGACTCTTTACATTTGTAGTTTTCTCATTAATATCATCTTTCACTGTCTTTTGGGCCTCTAAATTCTCAAATATTTCCTGAGATACCTTTTTAATCTCAAAAACCTCATTTATCATCCCTTCAACAGTGGATTGTGTCTTATCTGCTTCATTGGCACTTTCCTTCATTCTTTCCAGATTGGTATTTATAACATTTGATATCTCGGTAAGTTTACCGCTTGAATTATCAGCAATCTTTCTTATCTCCATAGCAACAACTTCAAAGCCCTTGCCAGCTTCACCTGCCCTGGCAGCTTCAATACTTGCGTTAAGAGCAAGCAAATTTATCTGATCAAAAAGCTCCTGTATCATCTGGATAATTTCTTTCATCTGGTCCTGCCCCTGGGTCAATTGGGAGATTTCTGAATCCATACTTTTCAGAGCCTTTTTTGTAGAATCTATATTATCATCAAGAACATTAAAATGGGTTGAAAATTCTTTGCTGTATTCATTCACTTTATCAATTATACCAATAAGTTCCATGAGCTTTTCCTTTAAGCTTGTAATATCTTTGTTTTGATCGTCAGTAGCGTTGTTTATATCAGCTGAGCTCTTAGTAAGGTCATGACTTGTCCCACTTAAGCTCTCCATCAAGGCCTTTTGATTCTGAGAGAGTTCACCAAAATTGTCAACAGTTGATTTCATCTCGTTGCTCGCTTCGTATAAGCTTGACATGGTTTTTTTTATTTTGTTTAGTAGCTCTTCATTAAATTTTTCTTTCTCATTTAGTTTCTTTTTTTCCTTCTTAGAGTGCTCTATCGAATCTTCAAACATCTTAACAGTCAGTATCCCCAATAAGCCAGAAACCAATATAGCAATCCCCGAATAAATAAAACCTATCTGAGTAAATTCCCAAGACTCAGGAGGAACAGTATCAGGTGTGATAAGAAATATCCTTAGAAGAACCATAAAAAGAATTATGGTTAACCAAACCCATATAACATGCCTCTTCGTTGCAAAC
>CAZBGG010000003.1:0-22956 GCA_964491305.1 uncultured Methanosarcinales archaeon | reverse complement strand
ATGTATTCAACAGACGCCTGACCTCTTTTTTTATCCAATTTAAGTCTTCTCTGGGTTTATTTATTTTTATAGTTTTTGTTTTAACTCAGCATAGTCCCATACACCTGATAAATTTCCAAAGATGAGAGAAAAAAAGGTTAGAAAGAACACATCATTTAACATTCCATATTTCCTTAAAAGAATGAGTTGTGTCGCAGTATTTGCAAATGTATTTTTTCCCATTATACATATGGAACTCGGGCTCAACGCCTTCTGAATACTCTTCTCTTGAAATACAGTTAAGGTTCTTGCACGATATCTCCTCGAATCCGGTGATTCTTGGAGGCATATGAAGGCGTAATTTTTTCTCAACCCTATCATTCTTTATAAAATTAAGCGTACTGCCCGGACAAATTGCTGTAAACCTTTTTATAAGCTCTTCATCAAATTCTTGTTGTCTTGGAAGAACAAATATGCCTTTATTTCCCTCTCCTGATTCACAAACACCACAGAACCCAATATCGCTTATATCAGTGACCTTCAGCACAAGATGAAGATGATTCCATATTTCCTCTGCAGTTTCGCCTTTACATATATGATCAACCACCACACCATCACTTATCGGCCTAATACCAACTTTAGGCTCAGGCTTACCTTTTTGCTTAACTTCAACTTTCTCAATGTAATCATATTCGTAAGAAACATTTTCAGGTGAACTCCCCTTAAAATCACTGCCAATATTTCCTGAGATTGCATTGAGTAGGACGATTCTGTAAAAAAAACCATTAATCGACTGATTGTCATAACCATTAAATTTTGTGAATGACATTGAACTAGGTATAGTAGGCTTTTCTTTATAAAACGGCTGTGGATGATAAAGTTTAGTATCAGAAGGGATTTTATCAATATATTTTTCGTCAAAAGTCACAGCCTCCCTTAATTCATCCTCCCTTTGAATAACTGATTCCCCCATCCTTTCAATTTGCAGCCTAGTAAAATATTGGATGTTTGCAACATCATCCTGGTTGTAATATTCATTCAAACTATCAAATACCCTAACCTCAAAACCATTGTTTTTCATTTCGTTCACATAATATTCAGGCATCTGCAAAATTTCTGGAGCGATTAAATCAACTTTTACTTTTTCAAAAATTTTAAGACCGGAAACTTTTGAATGAACTGTCCTTCCATGGAAAAGGTCCCCTACAAGGGCTATATGTATTCTGCTATTGTCCCAATTGAGCTGTTCAAAAAAACTAAACTGGTCAAGCTCTTCCTGAGTGGGGTGTTCATGTTTACCATCACCCCCATTTATAAAAGCAGACTTCGAGCCACCAAAACGTTTTGAAAATTTTTCACTAGCCTCACCCAACCATGTACACAATCCCTCAACTTTTGAACGAATTATAAAAATACTGTTATCATAACCTTCCAATGTTTTTATAGTGTTCCAATAACTTTCAGATTTGGTTAGTGATGATATATCAACATCAAGATTATTTACCCTGGCATTCATAAATTTCGCAGCATTCTTGAATGATTCCTTGGTCCTGGTGCTTGGCTCAAAAAAGCAAAGATAGATATTCAGGGCCCCTTTAACTTTGAACTCATCCAATACATCAGAATTATTTTCATAAAAAGCTTCCTTTAGCTTTCTAGTCTTTTCAAACAAATAAAATTTTTCATCCCTTGACAAATCAGAAGACCTTGCAATGCTCCTGCCCTTGAAATCTTTTTTTTCAGCCATAGGGTTAAGTAAATAAAAATAATTTATATATTTTTTCAGAAATTTTCCCTTTCATAACCTTTTTTAGGCTGGAAAGGTTCAGGTATTTTTATTGATATTGGCTTATTCAAGAAATCTGCAACAAAGGCCCTTATCTTTTTTATGTCATTTACAAGGTCAGACTTATGCTCATCCAGCTGTTTCTGCCACATTCTTTTAAGATATATATCACGAAAAAAACCAAAACGACCATTCTTCCATTTATCCCCTGGGTCCACCTCAAGCATAGCCCTTGCAATAACTTCCATCTTACCCTTATTTGCCTTTATTTTTTTACCTTGATACATTATTTCAACATCTTTAACACCCACCCCGTGCAAATCAATGTGTATATGCTTTATACAGAATTCAGTTTCGGTTTGTTTTGTAAATCTCCACCACACCCAATACTCCCTTCCTCTTTGTTGAGTTCTCGACTCCCAATAATATTTTTCAGGGAAACTTGCGTCATCCCCTGCATAACCCTCATCAATCATAAACTCATGCAATGTATCGTAAAGAGCGCCAAACACAAAAGTTTCCGAAGCTTTCACCTCTGTTTTCGTAACTTCAATCAGCATAACCAATCAATCTCCGCTTATTATTTAAATTTTTCCTTGAAAAAACCCAAAAATACACTCAAAAAATTCTAATAAATTGTTGGCTTATAAATCAATTTTCAATTAAATGTTCGCAGTCTCCCATACCAAGAGCAACACGGGTTGTACCACCTACTGTAGGAATTGGCTGATTAACCGGTTCACAACCTGAAAAAAGAGAGTGATTGCCTGCTGTTGCATTAACAATATAACTATGTCTACTATCAGGATATGTTATATAAAATGTGTACGGTCTCTGCCACTCCAATACAGTTGAATTTAGAAGATCAACCAACTCACTCCTCAGGTATTCACAAGAAGTCCTTCCATCATCACAATGAAAATCAGTGCCCATTGTTTTTCTCATTGAACAATCATCTATCAGCTCTTTCATATTTTTATCCTCATGACATTCAGAGTCGGTTTCAAGCATAGCATAAATCCAGCCCTGGCCAATAGACCTCTCCATCTGGGATGAAAAATCCTCGGGCTCCGATGAAGTCGTCTGACTAACAAAAAACAGCAGTAGAAAAGAGATTATCATTACTATAATCAAAAGTCCAACAATTTCAATCTGCCCTCTTCTCATCATGACCTCGCCTCAAATTCCAAATAACCAAAATAACGCTCTTCTGAGCTACTGTTAAAAAACACTGCAGGGATATAACTTGTAACGCTCCGAGTGGCGTTCTCATACGGAATCGTATAATTATAAATAACCCAGCTTCTTTCCTTTGATTCAGGGAAAATAATATTTAATCTGATTATGTTATTGGGATAATAAGTCCTGTATTGCTCGGTTCTTTTTGAGGAAAGATCTTTAAATGCTTCCAGTTTTAAAAGGTCGAAACAATCACTATCTTCAGTTATCCCTTCAGTGCAGACCACCTCGGGTGAGTACTGGAACCTCTCGGTTGAATCCAGCCCTTCACTAATCATCCTCTCCCTTAGTGTATCCTCAGCCTCACTCCTTGAATAATTTACATAAAACACTACCCCAAAAGCCAACAAGAAAAAAAATAAAAAAAGAACAAATATTGATTCCATCATCTTCATCTGGGATTTTTTTGCCATTTTAATAAATCCTGGGACAGTTATGCCTCCTTGCACCATCGTTTAAATCTTTCAGTTCCTCAGTATGTTCATATAAAGACTCCAAATCAAAATCATAATCCGGAGTAATAGTATTATTAATATCTTTAATTTCATCCATTGCAGATGAGTAAATAATCTCACAACCTTTACAAGGGGAACCTGACTCTTCACATATGTCATACATATTCTTCATCTTATCATAATAAATCTGGTTTAAATTAAGAGACTTAAGCATTGTTTTTCTTACATTACACTTGTAGTCTTCAACATTATATGAATATATCGCGCCAATTAGCATTGACTCACCTATGTAAGGATACTTCGAATCAGGATCAGGAACCAATTTTCCATCTCCCGATAACTTAGAATACCTAACATTACCATAAATATAGTCTGTTGATGACATATTCACAAATAAAATATCAGACCATTTCAAAACGTCGTTTTCCGGTTGCTCATCATCACCCAAAGAATCATCAAAAAAGAACACAAATCTTATCCTCAGCTCTCCCTCATAATCTATATCGGGAAGGTCCCCTTTTTCAACCAACTCTGATTCTGCGAACCTGTTCTGGCTGAACCTATTATAAACACTCTCTGCAAAAACCAATGAGTTATCATCGTCTTCATCATATACAAAATAGTATTTATGCTCAGGGTCAGTTAAAAACAAAAAATTGCCTATTTTATAAGGCATATGATAAGGCAATGACCATATTATTATATAGTTTGATTCAATATTTCTGGCTGAAAAAACAGGCTCCAGGGCCATCCATGAGGGAGAAGTAATGCCAATTTCCGCAAAATCAAACTCCTGAGTACATCCATATTGATTGCAATCATCAGGATTACAGCTTACACTCAATTCAATTCCACCAAACTCAACTTCCTGAGCAGTATAATCACTATGAAGGCTTGAGGAAGTCAAGCTCCCAAGCTCATGAAGAATTTCAGCAGAAAGCTCCCTTTCAGCACTTCTCCTGTAATCCATCGCTAGACTTCCAAAAAAAAGAAAGATAATAGAGCCCGCAATTATAACGAATACCCAATTAAATTGTACCTCAACAACCCCTTTTTTCGAATTCATTCTAATCCTGTAACCTCGACAGAATCGCCCTTTCCAATCAACCTAACACTAAACCTTCCTTCACTTATGTCTGTGCACATATAGTAGTTATTATTCCCCGCAACCTCTTCTTCCACATCTATATTGCTTACTCCTATGGGTGAACTCAGCTGAGGATAAAAAGCAACATTTTGCTCAGGATCATTTTTCCATATATCACAGATAACAGGGTTATAATCTGGATCACCTTCTGAACATATACCTTGATTATCAACGTTAGTTTGAGTTGCAAAATTCTGGTCCATAAAACAAACCCTTTCAACATCGTTTGGCACTTCAAACTCATGAACTTCCATTTTATTATAAGAGGTTTCCAGAGCACTGAATTCATTTTCAAGCCCAGTCTTCAGTCTAACCTCTACAATATTTCTCTGTTGACTCATTAAATCTCCAATCCATCCTACTCCCAAATAAAGCATTAAGCCAATTATAATTAATGTAAGTATATAGGTAAACATCTGAGAAGGAATTTGTCCTTTACTTTTTCTTTTCATTTTTTTCACTTTTCTTTTTACTACTAAAAATCTCATCTACCTTGTCAAATAGTTTTTTCTTTTTACTTTCAGCAGGCTTTTTTTCTTTTTCTGTGAATTTAGCCAGAAGCTTTTTCCTTTCATCTGCTTTTTCTTGTCTTCTTCTGTCCCTTACTTTTTCAATCAACTCTTTAGTTGAAGAGGCATCTTCAAATTCTTCCTTGGTCAATTTTGGAGTTTTTTGTTTCTGCATGTTTTGGAAGTAATCCTTGCCAGTTGAGCCGGCAGCCTGGGCAGGTGAGCTTCCTTTAGAAGTTGATTGTTGAGATTGCGGACCCTTTGGAATTTGACCAGGGGATTGAGTCTTTTTTTGAGCACTCTTAGGTTGTGTCTTCCCAACCCCTGATTTCGCCAAGCCTCCTGAAAATAAATTCATTATTTTATCCTTTAGTTTTACCAATTCTTTTTTTATCTCTTGCAATCCTCTCCTAATGGGTAACATAACCTTATCTGTGTATTGCCTGTACTTTGGGGGTATACTATCATAAAAGTAAAAGTAACTAAGGTAAATTGACACAAACAAACCAATAATAATAAGCAAAAACAGCAGTATTAAAAGCCAATAGCTTGGACCTTCATCAGCTTCCTCTACCCTTATGGGGTTGGTTCCATCCAAGTATTCCTGATAGTTTGTTTTGCCATTACCATTAAAATCAAGATGTGCAGCAGATTTGTTGTATGGGTTGAAATGCTCAGGATACTTCAATTTCCATTTATCAGGTATACGATTGCAATTAGAGTCCAATTCACCTTTCATAGGGCCAGTTTCAGCGTAGCAGACCTCCCCCTCATCAGAAGTTACACACACTCCATTTTCACATTTTTTATCCCCTGCACAATCATCATCAACAATACAGGATTTGCCGGCACCGCATGGCTCGCAATTAGGCCCACCGCAATCAACATCGGTTTCATTCTGGTTCTGAAACCCATCATCACATGTGGGTACTTTGCAGACTCCGTTTGCACAAAAACCAGTCATACAATCGTCATCATGTTCACAACGTTTACCCTCTTCACAAGGAGGACATGGGCCACCACAATCAACATCGGTCTCCCTCTGATTTTTCACGCCATCATAACAGGTAGGTTCAGCACAATACCCTCCATCACATACTCCTGAATCACAATCATCATCATCAACACATATATCTCTTGGCTTCTGATGAATAGTAGAGCCTACATAAACACCATCACTCACTCCTTCATCACTCCACAAACCAGCCCCGCTTTTGGCCCTGACCATCCAGTAGTGCGTCTCATTCTCATACAAATTAAGACCTGATTCTGAAACTATGCTTCTTGTTGTGGTTTTCCAATCTAATATATCGGTACTTTCTGGCTCACTTCCGATTGCATATTCATACTCTTCAATTCCAGAGATGCCCTCTTCAGTTTTCCAGGAAGCCTTAAGAGTGTCCAAACTATGACTTTCTTCACCATCATCTATATCGGGAATTCCAGGAGGCTCAGTATCAACAATAATTTTTATAATATCTTTGAAGCTAGTCCCGCCATCAACTGAGCACTCTACAGAAAGCTCATGAATTCCATGAGTAAGCTCGGCCCCTTCTGAAGAGAAGATATCGTCTCCTTGATTGCTTAACTCACCAACATCCTCTATTTCACAACTTTCAGCAGGCTCTGAAACCCAAATCTCTAAATCAAAAGTTTCCGAAGATACTGGTTCGTCCGGCTTCTGTAAAACAACATAACCAAAAATCGTGCTGTCAACATTGAAAGTGAATTCCTCTTCATCTGACCTAAAATCAGGTGATACTGGGCTTTCGCATACAATTGTATAAGTATGTTCCCTCTCATCCTCTAAATTATCCAAATGGACTTCGTTATCAAAAGAATAATCTTTAACATCATAACCATCAAATTTCTCCCATTCGTCGTAATCAAGACCACTATCTTCGGTGTACCTGCATATTGACCTATCATCCGTTGTAACCTTTAGAGTAGTTTCAAGAGGCTCCTCGAAAATAGTAGGCATATTCATATAATCAAAATCTTCATCTATACTTATATCAATTATTTTAGGTGGAGAGCTCTTCCAACCCAAATAGAATGTCCTTGAAGCCTTACCCCCGCCCTCAAACTCACAAGAAACCTCAACAGGATGTTCCACGCCACTGGCAAGAGTATCAAAAGGCATATTTTCCTCCTTATGCACATACTCTACACCTGCTCCAGAACCTTGCTCCCTGGCCATTGAAACTGGTCCCTCGCCCCTCATCAAAGAATAAGAACATTCCCCTCTAATGTTAGTACCTACTTTCAGGGTAAACCTCGGCTCATCTGAGAACTTATTTGGAGGCTCTATCAATTCTATATCTCCTACTACCTTATCCCCTCCGAAAAATTCACCACTACCTATCTCACTTCGTAACCCCACTTCATTCACTGCCTCAACAGACCAGAAATAATGGCCACTTTCTTCGGTTGCTATCACTTCTGTCGCGTGGGTACCCGTCTGATTTTTCCAATCTAAAATATCATTTCCACCATGGGAAGTACCTATAGCGTATCTATACTTAACTATATCCGTCTGCTCGACGTCCCCCGAGCCTTTATCAGATGTCCAGCTAGCTGAAATACTATAAGGATCGTCTTGGCTTTTTGAGACATCTACTTCAGGCTTATCGGGAGGTGTTGTATCTACAAAAATTTCAAAAATATCATTAAAAGGCCCATCAGTTGAAGTACATTGAACCTCAAACTCGTGCCTCCCGTCCTCAAGTTCTACCTCTCCAGATTTAAAACTCCTGCTTTCGCCCTGTCTTTCAAAATTTACCTCAGTGGGACCTTCAACAACTGAGCAATCGTCCGAAAGTTTTGAAGTAGTAAACTCGATCTCAAATTCATCTGATGAAGTGGGACTCTCAGGCTCAACCAGCTCAATAAAGCCAGGATGGTCAGTATCCATAGCAAACGTAAAAGTTTCCCTTTCAGTCCTCGTATCATCGGAGACTTTATTTTCACACTGGATATAATAAGTGTATTCTTCACCGTCTTCATAATCATCCAAAACCAGAGTATGGGTTTTTGAAAATTCATCATCTGAAAATCCAGGGAAACCCTTCATGTTTTCATAACCAGTACCCCCATCAGTAGTGTATTTACATCTTGTTTTTTGATCGGTTTCCACCACAAGATCAATAACATATATATGGTCTACAATAGTTGGTATGCCCATTGGTTCAGGCATTTCTTCGTCCCCATCCATTAATTTAATGTCACGTATTTTTGGATCATCGCCAACCCATTTAAGATTGTAGACATCAGTTACCTCAGAATCATCATCAAACCTACACAATACCCTTACATCATCTTCGCCAGAAAAAGAAATATCGACTTCCCTTGAATGAACATAGTAACCACTTCTCTGAGATTTATCCATCGGCGCCATGAAGTCGAAATCGTTCTGATTAACATCGCGAGACATCCTACATTCAGCATTCGAGTTGGTTCCAATCTCCAAATCGAACTCAGGACTTCCCGCAACCCCATGAGTAGGATTCTCCAACCACATATCATCGTGAATGATCTCTCCCGCATATACACCATCACAGTTTCCAGGACTTCCTTCAACACCTGCTCCGCTGATTGCTTTAACAGTCCAGTAGTATGTTTCGCCCTCCTCAAGCTCAAGTCCCTCCTCACTTGCATAAAGATTATCTGTTTTTTTCCAATCCACAACATCAGTATCCCCTAGTTCACTACCAATTGCGTACTCATACTTCTTTATCCCTGATAAACCTTCCTCGACCTCCCAAGATGCACTTAGCTTATCAGTGCTATAACTTTGCTCACCCGAATCTATATCAGGTATGCCAGGGGATTCCGTGTCAACCAAAACCTCAAAAATGCCTTCGTAAAAACCATACCCCACCTCACAATCCACTTTAAAAATATAATTGTCATTTCCATCCAAATCTCCGATATCTATTTTTCCCTCTGATGAGAAGATGTGACCTTCATCATCATCCATAGACATACCCAATTCAACAGGAACCTTTATCTCGCATTCATTCGCAGGTTTAAAGGTTTCAATAGTAACATCGAAATCATCTGAAACAGGCCTTTCGGGCTCCAAAAGCTCAACATAAAAATCTACACTGGAGTCTACTTCAAAATACACAGATTCTTTCGAAGAATACTTTAGGTCTTCATCATCAACAGCACTCTCACATTTTATATAATAAGTGTAGTCACGGCCGTCAACAACTTGGACTTCAGCATCATGTGTTTTTGAATAGTCATTTTCACTGTAACCTGGGAACTCTTCCATATTTTCATAAGGAGTTTCACCTTCAGAATATTTACAAATTGTCTCTTGATCAGTCTCAACAATCAGATTAGTAAAGTCCGTTGGAGTAACAATAGTTAGAACCTCCTCACCATGAAGCACTGTCTTGTCAACATCAATATTTTTTATTTTGGGTGATGAATCAACCCATCTCAAATCAAAAGTTTCAACCCCTTCAAAGCCATCTCCAAAAGTACAAAACACATTTAAAGAAAACCAATTGTGCCTAGATGGAGCATCTATAGTTATGGAATGAACAAAATAATCATCACGAATCTTTGCATCTCCCATGGGAAATTTATTATTATCTTTATCTTCTATATTATATTGACACTCTGCATTGGAACTTGTCCCAATCTCCAGCTGAAAATTTTTTTCAGAAGCAACACCACCCACTGGTTTTTCCAGCCATATATCTGTATCAATTACTTCCCCTGCATGGAAACCATCACATACGCCAGCTTCCCCCCAATTACCTAACTCATCTTCAGCAGCAACTGTCCAGTAATACGTTTCACCTTCCACCAAATTCATTGATCGTACGGCTTCAGATACCGAAACCGTTCTATCCCCTGTGTGTATCCACTGGCCACCTGTTACATCTTTTTTACCTTTTCCGGTCCCAATAGCATATCTATACCCACCTATATCCGTAAGGCCAACTTTATCATCCGGAACATACCAAGATGCAGAGATGTCACCTTTCAGGTCAATTATGTAATCACCCGAGTCTATAACTGGCTTACCCGGCCCATCAAAATCAACAATAATCTCAAAAGCATCCGAAATAACATCGCTACCATGGCACTCAATTTCAAAATTATATACACCCTGACTTAAGTTAACAGGATCTTTAGTTAAGTAGATTTGATTGTCATTATCTTCACTTTCAAAAATTGGTTTACCAGAACCATATGGACCATCTATTACTTCGCAGCCATCCCATGAAGGCTCTGAGACCCATATTTCTATATCAAAACTGTCATGATTGGTTTGACCCTCTGGGCTACGGAGCTCGATATAACCTGGCAGAGAGGTATTGACAATAAAGACAAATTCCTCCCGCTCAGTCCTTGTATCTTTGGAAACCATATTCTCGCATTCCAAATAATAAGTGTAGATTTCTTCATCATCGTATGAGACGCTTATGGAATGCTCTGATGAAAATTCTTCCTCATCATAACCAGGAAATTTATTCATATTATCATAATTTTCATTTTCATCTTCAGAATACCTGCAAAGGGTTTTATGGTCTGTTTTAACAGTTATATCACTCTCAAAAACCGCAACATTAATGGTGGGAACATCGTAATGAATAATGCTGTTATCTATTGTAACTTCCTGTATTTCAGGAAGTTGGTCCCTCCACATTAACTCAAAATCTTTTATTTCAGTCCTACCGTCTTCAAAGTCACATATTACTTTAAAATAATTAAAAATGTTAGCTGGAATACCAAATTCACTAACCCGTTCATGCACAAAGTAGCCATCATTCAATGAAGTGTCAAGCTCATAACCATAAGTTGTGCTATCTGCATCAGGATTCCTTGAAATACTACAATTAGCATTCGATTGAGTGCCAAAACTTAAATCAAAATATTTTTCCCCGGCAACGCCATTTGTAGGTTTTATCTTCCAAATATCATGGAATACCATTTCGCCGGCATAAACCTGGCTATGAGCGTCTTCGCTTTTAAGTCCCACTTCATTTACTGCCCTAACAGTCCAATGATAAGTCTCACCTTCCTCCAGATTTAGACCCCCATAATCAACATAAGGTTCTTCCGTAAATTTAAAACCACCAGTTATATCAGACTCCCCCTTCTCACTCCCAATTGCATATTCATAACTCACTACTTCCGTCTGTTCAATCCCTTCATCCTCAGGAAGTGATTCGCGGGACAGCCAACTAGCAGACAAACTGGTAAAATCATCAGTCTCTTCATCGTTTTCTATGATTGGTTTGCCAGGAGGTGTCGTATCTACAAATATCTGGAAATCATCTTCAAATGTACTACCTGCAGGTTCGCATCTTGCAGTGAAATTATGCCGGCCATCACTTAGACTCACTTGTGAAATAGATTCAAAAGTTTTTTCTCCCACCTTATCTAATTCAAAATTTATAGTGCCATCAACAATTTCACATGTAGAGACAGTCTCGGATGCCTCGATTTCTATGGTAAATTCGCTTGAGCTGGTTGGACTCTCAGGATTATTAAGAATAACAAACCCGGGATGAGAAGTATTAACAGTAAAATCAAAGTCTTCCTTTGAAGTGTATTTTAAATTGTTGTTTTCAACTGAATTTTCACACACCACATAATATGTATGCACTTTGTTATCTTCAAGGTCTTCCAGCTCAACTTCATTAACATATGAATAATCTTCTTCTCCATATCCGGGGAATTTTTCCATAAAATCATAATGAACATCTTCTTCAGAATACTTGCATATGGTTTTCTGGTCTGTTTCAACAACAAGGCCTGTTTCAAGAGGATGATCAATTATTGTAGGATGAAGGATATGAGGATGGGCTTCGCTAATACTTACCTCCTCAATAACAGGAGTGTTATTTATCCATTTTAATGTGAAGGTCTCACTTAACGTAACACCGTCATCTTCCAGATCACAGAACACAGTTAAATCAAAGGGTTGTCCCTCATTGTAATCATAAAAAGGAATAACACCCTCTTCTAATCCGTGTCTTAAATAGTTTATACCATCCTCTTCCATAGGATGGTTTATATAATTGTTGCCAGCGCCACCAATAAAAGGGATTGCACCTTCTCTTACACCAGTAGTAGTATGGTAACAATTATCAACTTCCTCCATCGTTGCGATACTAAACCTAAGATCACCAGGTGTTGCCACCCCTCCTTCAGGCCTCGTGAGCCATATCTCCCCTGGAATTGAAGTTCCTGCATATGTACCATCACTGACAGCTTCATCACCCCAAAGACCAGCTCCGCTCATAGCCTTAACAGCCCAGTAATATCTCTCACCGCCCTCTAAATTATCAATAGTTTCCTCAGAATATTCAGAAGAGGTGTTCTTCCAGTCTAAAATATCATTTTCCCCATCCTCTTCGCTTCGTATGGCATAACTATATCTCCCTATGCCAGATATACCCATATCATCGTCATCCACAGACCAGCTGGCCCAAAGTTTGTCCGGACTACCGCTTTCTTCCGGAACAACTATCTCCGGCTTTCCAGGCCCATCAAAATCAACAATAATCTCAAAAGCATCCGAAATAACATCGCTACCATGGCACTCAATTTCAAAATTATATACACCCTGACTTAAGTTAACAGGATCTTTAGTTAAGTAGATTTGATTGTCATTATCTTCACTTTCAAAAATTGGTTTACCAGAACCATATGGACCATCTATTACTTCGCAGCCATCCCATGAAGGCTCTGAGACCCATATTTCTATATCAAAACTGTCATGATTGGTTTGACCCTCTGGGCTACGGAGCTCGATATAACCTGGCAGAGAGGTATTGACAATAAAGACAAATTCCTCCCGCTCAGTCCTTGTATCTTTGGAAACCATATTCTCGCATTCCAAATAATAAGTGTAGATTTCTTCATCATCGTATGAGACGCTTATGGAATGCTCTGATGAAAATTCTTCCTCATCATAACCAGGAAATTTATTCATATTATCATAATTTTCATTTTCATCTTCAGAATACCTGCAAAGGGTTTTATGGTCTGTTTTAACAGTTATATCACTCTCAAAAACCGCAACATTAATGGTGGGAACATCGTAATGAATAATGCTGTTATCTATTGTAACTTCCTGTATTTCAGGAAGTTGGTCCCTCCACATTAACTCAAAATCTTTTATTTCAGTCCTACCGTCTTCAAAGTCACATATTACTTTAAAATAATTAAAAATGTTAGCTGGAATACCAAATTCACTAACCCGTTCATGCACAAAGTAGCCATCATTCAATGAAGTGTCAAGCTCATAACCATAAGTTGTGCTATCTGCATCAGGATTCCTTGAAATACTACAATTAGCATTCGATTGAGTGCCAAAACTTAAATCAAAATATTTTTCCCCGGCAACGCCATTTGTAGGTTTTATCTTCCAAATATCATGGAATACCATTTCGCCGGCATAAACCTGGCTATGAGCGTCTTCGCTTTTAAGTCCCACTTCATTTACTGCCCTAACAGTCCAATGATAAGTCTCACCTTCCTCCAGATTTAGACCCCCATAATCAACATAAGGTTCTTCCGTAAATTTAAAACCACCAGTTATATCAGACTCCCCCTTCTCACTCCCAATTGCATATTCATAACTCACTACTTCCGTCTGTTCAATCCCTTCATCCTCAGGAAGTGATTCGCGGGACAGCCAACTAGCAGACAAACTGGTAAAATCATCAGTCTCTTCATCGTTTTCTATGATTGGTTTGCCAGGAGGTGTCGTATCTACAAATATCTGGAAATCATCTTCAAATGTACTACCTGCAGGTTCGCATCTTGCAGTGAAATTATGCCGGCCATCACTTAGACTCACTTGTGAAATAGATTCAAAAGTTTTTTCTCCCACCTTATCTAATTCAAAATTTATAGTGCCATCAACAATTTCACATGTAGAGACAGTCTCGGATGCCTCGATTTCTATGGTAAATTCGCTTGAGCTGGTTGGACTCTCAGGATTATTAAGAATAACAAACCCGGGATGAGAAGTATTAACAGTAAAATCAAAGTCTTCCTTTGAAGTGTATTTTAAATTGTTGTTTTCAACTGAATTTTCACACACCACATAATATGTATGCACTTTGTTATCTTCAAGGTCTTCCAGCTCAACTTCATTAACATATGAATAATCTTCTTCTCCATATCCGGGGAATTTTTCCATAAAATCATAATGAACATCTTCTTCAGAATACTTGCATATGGTTTTCTGGTCTGTTTCAACAACAAGGCCTGTTTCAAGAGGATGATCAATTATTGTAGGATGAAGGATATGAGGATGGGCTTCGCTAATACTTACCTCCTCAATAACAGGAGTGTTATTTATCCATTTTAATGTGAAGGTCTCACTTAACGTAACACCGTCATCTTCCAGATCACAGAACACAGTTAAATCAAAGGGTTGTCCCTCATTGTAATCATAAAAAGGAATAACACCCTCTTCTAATCCGTGTCTTAAATAGTTTATACCATCCTCTTCCATAGGATGGTTTATATAATTGTTGCCAGCGCCACCAATAAAAGGGATTGCACCTTCTCTTACACCAGTAGTAGTATGGTAACAATTATCAACTTCCTCCATCGTTGCGATACTAAACCTAAGATCACCAGGTGTTGCCACCCCTCCTTCAGGCCTCGTGAGCCATATCTCCCCTGGAATTGAAGTTCCTGCATATGTACCATCACTGACAGCTTCATCACCCCAAAGACCAGCTCCGCTCATAGCCTTAACAGCCCAGTAATATCTCTCACCGCCCTCTAAATTATCAATAGTTTCCTCAGAATATTCAGAAGAGGTGTTCTTCCAGTCTAAAATATCATTTTCCCCATCCTCTTCGCTTCGTATGGCATAACTATATCTCCCTATGCCAGATATACCCATATCATCGTCATCCACAGACCAGCTGGCCCAAAGTTTGTCCGGACTACCGCTTTCTTCCGGAACAACTATCTCCGGCTTTCCAGGTACTACTGTGTCTACAGTTATGTAAAAACTATCCCAAAAATTTTCAGTTGAAGTAAGAAGTTCGCACTCGACTTCAAACCGATGTTCACCATTATCCACTCCTTCAATATATGTTTCAAATTTCCTGTCATCCACCGAATCAAATTCCGGCATATCAATATCATCAAGCGGTCCATCTATAAACCAACAATCGTTTGAGTAATCGGAGGACACTATTTCAATAGAGAAGCTATTTTCCGGAACATAATCAACAGGTGTCAATAGACTAAGAAAAGCTTCGATAGAAGTATCCATCCTAAAATGAATTTCTCTTTTTTCAGTTCTGCTTTCGCTGGAGGCTCCACTTTCACACTGTACATAATATGTATATTCCTCCCCATCATCAACTTCTAGGTTAACTTCGTTTATTTTTGAGAAATGGTTTTCCAAGAAATTATCAAATCCCATCATATCTTCATATTGATCATTTACATCGTCAGAATACTTACAGATAGTGGCGGTATCAGTCTTGACATTCATAGTCACATATTGCGTATTACTAGTAATTGTCAAAACGTCCTGAAACTTCTCCACCTTATATCCACTGTCATCAACCAGATAAATTTCTTCAATTTCAGGATCATCAGGATCCCAGCTTAACCGGAAAGTCCTCTCAACGTCTTCGATGTCCTCATCCTCAAATTCACAATTAACAGTGATATCCCGCTCTACCCGGGGTAGGATTCCACTAAAATCAAGCTCGCTTTCGTGAATGAAATCAGGATTAAGAGGCCAGCCAACCTCGTCAGGATCCATCTTAGTTGCTCCAAAACCATCACCAAACGAATCACCGAAAACATATCTGCACCGTTCAGCTTCTATGAATGTCTGAACCTTAAAATCAAATACAGATTCTACAGAGACTCCATTTGACGGCTCAACTTTCCAGAGCTTTTCTGCAACATCATCATCGTAATCGGCATAAAGGTCGATTGGAACAGATGAACGACCGGTCCTATCTTCAGCAACCACAATAATTTCATTAACCCCCGGACTTAAATCAACATACTTTGAAAACTGTTCTTGACTGCCTAAATGGATTGTATAATCCTCTTCATAGTTCGTTTCGTTGATAACTCTTATAGTGACTTTGTTATCAGGGTCAGTGTTGGTATCTTCCGCATCAGGATCTGTCACAACTCCTGCGACTTCAATCTGTTCATCATAAACTTTCCTTGGTTCATCTGGAGATTCATAATCTCCTATTTTCGAGGTAATCTCTACAGTAGGAGGATTTGAGTCTATTATCATCTCTTCGCATTGCACATCTTCATGGTTACCCCCATAGCCATCTATTACATTTTCCTCAGAGTAAAAGCAAAAGTAGAAATCCCCCGTAACACCCGAAAAATCCACAGGTGAATTTTCATCCACTTCATTATCAGGTTCGCAATGATCGAATTCATCTAAACAATAATATGTTCCATCACAACCAAATCCACTAGCCGGCTCGTCCTCGCATTTAAGATATATCTTGTTTTCCAAGTCTGAATGGGTATAATAGCCAGAAAAATCAAAAGGGTCATTACCATAAACTGCAGTTG
This sequence comes from uncultured Methanosarcinales archaeon, assembly GCA_964491305.1. Lineage (GTDB taxonomy): Archaea > Nanobdellota > Nanobdellia > Woesearchaeales > DSVV01 > CAZBGG01. The sequence goes on along the minus strand of CAZBGG010000003.1, from coordinate 6,279 downwards.
TTTTAGGAGGCTCAATATCATAAACAAAACTAATCAGGGTTTGTGGTTCCCTGTCTAAACCAAGAACTTCACAAGTCACAGTATAACTTTTAAGACCACTTGAAGAAAAAGACATATTCTCATTACTTTCATAAACATGCAAATCACCTTCCTCCCACGAATCCGAAAAGCCACCAACATCTCCAGTATCTTTATCTTTCCATTCACAACTAGCATCACCTGTGGTCTTTAACTTCAATTTAGGCTCATAATCAATAACTCCCGAAGGACTGGTTTCATTTATAAATTCGTCAACATTTATTTCTACTTCAACATCTTCTTCCTCAACATTTCCCAACTCATCTTCGCACACAACCTTATAGAAATAATTTCCATCTATCAATCCATCATATTTAGTCTGGAAAAACTCGGAACTTACAGAGCCATCAAGTTCTTCTTTTTCTTCGTTAAAATAATCAGTACAATTGCTTTTTTTGCTGAGGTTTATTTCGAATTCTATAGCAGAATCTATAAAATTTTCAAAGTCCTTGTCAATAAAGTATCTAATATCTATTTCAGGACCTGATTTAATAACTTCAAATTCCTTGCTTTTAACCTCCTCCAAATTAAACGCTCTGTCCTCTGAATAATAATACACTTTATACTTTCCTTCGCCAGGATCTGGAAGATTTACAGTGTTACCAGACGATCCATATTCTATATCATCCTGAGGTTCTGGATAACAAGGATCTTCTCCCACCTCTTCCACGCAAAAATACGTGAATTCTTCATTAACACCAGAACCCCCTGGGTCATAAACGCTAAAAGAAATTTCACTTAGACTGGACACCTTCTCAGGCGAAGTTATTGTAGTAACCGGCCTTTGATTATCAAGCAGTCGTTCAGGACCTAAATATACTGAATCAGGTATTTCATCAAAATCTGCATCCCTATAGCACTGTCCCCCGTCCCATCTGCACAAACCAATCCCTGCCCTGTCATCACTGGGGGTTAATTCGTGAGTGCCTCCAACTCTGGAACCACCTGACCATTGCACATCGATATGCAAGGACTGGGTACCTATACAATCGTCCTCGTTTTGAAAGTCGCTGCAAAGGGCATAATCAAAAGAAACACATTCAGGCTTGCCATCAACTTCCCTCAAAATACAATTACCAAAATGAGAGCACCTTTCTGAATCACAAGCTCCATAAATCCTATTATACACAGACTCATGACAATGCTGGCAGTCTTTATAACTTTCGTCTACTTCTTTACATACCCCTAATGAGCCATCTATATCAACCCATTGACAATCCCTGTACAAGCATTTATTGTTTGATTCAAAAGGTCCCTCCTGTTCTGTACATGCAAACTCGCTCCTGTAGTCATAACAACTATTAACCTCCTCACAAGGCCTGAAATTATCCACAGAAGTATTGGAATAATCATAAAAACAAGGAACACCTTTATCAAGACATTCACTTGTATCATCGGGAAAAGTATCAAAAGGATCGCTGCAATGGGAACATGATGGCTGTTTAACACATTGTGTTATACCACGCTCGTGTATATCTCCGCCACCTCTAGGTGGAAAAGGGCCCATGCATCTCTCATTTCTATCAGTATCACATTCTCTTTGTGTCTCTATTTCATTCTTACTGTCACAGTGCAATCCTACAGTGAGAACATCATCAAAACCCCAATCTTCATCGGCGCAAAAATTCCTTGTGTTTACAACATTCATACAAATGTCGTGGCCACTATCATGACATTTTTCAACAGAAGTTTTTTCTCCACCATCATCATATCTTGCAGTCACCTTGTAACAATATTCTGACTCAGGGCCCAAACCCCCGTGAACAAAGTTTTTTTCATTGTTTTCATGGAAATCTTTAAGTACGTCATAACCTCCATCATCCTCTTTGAACTCAATTTTATACTCTAAACCCTCACAGGAGCTACTTCCCTCATGAATCCAGTCAATAACAAATTCATCGGTAAGTGGTCTGGCGTTTATATAGTTTATTTCTGGTTTATTCTTAACACAGCCGCAATCAGCACCACATGTATCATAATCTCCATCGCCGTTACAATCCAACAAATTATCTTCTCTGTCACAACATCTCCAGGCATTGGAGTCTTCATCGAAATAACCTAGATCCATACAATTATCATTATCATTAGGATCATAAGAACAAATATTTCCATAACAATAAGGATCCTCACAGTTCTGCTTATCTCCTGTCTCTGCTTCATCACTATGGCATATCTCAAACCTGATATCACAATATTCTGAAGCAGTGGGTTCATCCTCTAGCTCACCGTCCACACACCTATAAACTATAAGACAACCATCATCATCATATTCTCCCGTTGATTTATCCCTTATGCAGGCCTGGTCACATGATACATCAGAACACAAACCCCCAAAACAACAATATTGCCCTTCATTACATACATCTGAGCCACAACAACACTCACCTGTTAACTCATCTTCATCATCAACACATGTAGACATACCATCAGGGCAGCCTTCCTCATAAGGATCTTCATCGTCATCGCCATTGGGATCTTGTGGGTCCCCATTATCTGGTTCTTCACCTGTCTCGCAGTAATCTTCACATTCCGAAGGGCTGGTTATATCTTCATAATATTCACCACCCTGACCATCACAATATGACTCGGTGCTAATTTCACTATCATTTTGAAAAATACCCTCAACGCAACAACAACCAACGTCACAACGTTCATCAGTTGTATCAGAACAATCCTTTCCATCATCAACAGGCTCCCCGCCATCTCTGTAACAAACAGGTTTAGGACGATTATTACACGTTGTCCTGGCGCTACCACGAAAACAACAAGCAGATTCGCAAAGCTCGGGCTCCTCATCCTCATCAAAATAGTTTTCCATGCAATCATCCCTGTCTTCAGGATGTCCTTCCTCCTCATAATATTCGGCATCACTAGGACAACAAACGCTGGCATCGATTATATCATCGCAAGGAACGTAAGGTTCTTGAATGGAAGGATTGGCACAATACCCCTCATCAGAATAAGCTACCTCCGCAGCCATCAAAAAAAATAAGGATAGGAATAGAAAACAAACTACTCTTCCCATCCCTCTTTTATAAATCATTTTTAAACAATCTCCACTACTCTTAAGCAACCTACTATTCCATATTTATATTTTTTTCCATTAATTAACATAAAATTAATCACATTCCCAACCATCATCTTCATCACAAACTAAATCCTCGTCATCATCACAATCTGGCGGATTATCATTTTCATCCACTTCCCATCCTGAAGAGGTACACCTTACGTTGTAATAGCATGTGTCACCATCAGCGCCGACGGATGGCTTAGGAGAGTCATAATCTTCATTCCATCCAGTATTTGTACATTCCCTATCATAATAACAAAGATTTCCGGAAGACCTAGGTATTGTAGACGTCGCCCTGGGTTTAAACCAACCTTCATCATCCAAACACTGAGGAGTTCCATAGTAGCATGTGTTTCCAGAAGGCCAGTGACCAAAATTGGGCATTTCATCATCTTCATCCCATTCCCAACCTCCGCCGCTGGACGGATGATTAGCATCACATTCTATATTATATCTGCAAAGCTCATCGTCGTAATCAGGGTTTTCGTGGTCTTTAAATGGTCTTACTTCATAATGGTGACATCCCCCCGTCATATTACATTCCTGGGGTTCCATAAAACATTTTAAACCACTTGTGGTTCCAGGCTCCAGACATAATTCTACTTTGAAGTCTTGAGGGCCGCTACTAAAACAACCGGATAAATAACAATAAGGTTGTGGATCTTCATCTTCTACCAAGCATGTTGAAAGAATAGGATCTTCATCATCGTCATCATATAATTCAAAATCATCACCATCTGCTGCCCTACCTCCAACATAACTTATTCCACTCCCATCCAAAAGTGTTGTAGTTAGTTCGTGACGATCATCAGGTATTGAACACAAAGTTTCGCCCTCTCCAGTGTAGGTACAATTACTGCTAAACCTGCAGGAGTGCTCACAAACTTTATCATCTACATAACCCCACCGGTAATAATCTTCATTACATTCAGACTCACAGTTATCAATCGAACAAGTGCAATTCCCAGATACACTGCATTCTCCATCATGGCAAGCTTTCTGACAATAAAACCTGCCATCAGGAACATCATATTCTCTCCCTTCTATTTCGTCAAAAGTCCATTCAGAACATTTCCAGGTATCATCACAAACTGTTTGGTCATCCACTGTTCCACAAGAAGCGCTGCCAGGCTGGCAATATTCACAGGGGTCGTCACAGCTCTCTAAATGTGTTAGCTCTTCGTAAATATCGCCTTCACAACCCATGCCACTATCACCACTACAATATCTTCTAAACTCATAATAATAAACATCTTCGTCCTGATTACCATCTGACGGAGAAGGTTGGCTGCTGCCAGGGGGCCAATCTATGTCATCATAACAACCATAATATTCATATTCATAACATAACCTGCTATCAGGAGCGTAAGTACCCCAATCCGGCTGCTCAGGAGAGTCAGGATCACCAATACAGCAAGTATGGTTTGAAAGCCAGAATTTGTTGTCCTCACTATAAGGATAAGGAAAGTCATCGGAGCGGTGTGGCAAGCATTCCATTACAGTAATATTAGATTCATCGTCATCCGCATCATAAATCAAACTACCAGAAGAATCGTTTGCCTCAAATGAAATATGATACTTTCCAGGCGAATTAAAAGGTATCCCTGATTTTATGTTAGACGGGGAATTGAAACCATCGCCATCACCAAAGCTTTCAGGTATTTCTGTATAATTTTGTCCCACCTCTAACCTATCGAGGACTAAATTCCCCGAATCATCCGTAATTTCAAAATAATGGTAATGTATATCAATATTAGCAGGTATCTGCGGAAAAACAAAAGTATAGGGGTCTTCAACAGATGCATAATTATTAGGGATATCGCTATAGGGATTGAAGCTGCTGTTGTAATACAGGTCCCCTATAAATATTCTAAGAATCTGGTAATCGCAGATACCTTCTTGCTCATTGCAAACCTTCACCTGTAGATTGTGACCTCCCCTATCACTTGATTCAGTAACATAACTGGCTTTCCTTCCGGTTTGCTGGTAAAGTTCTGAACTGGTCCATTCTCTAGGGGTTTTTGTGTGATCTATGGTAGTAGCACTCATTGGATCTTCCATACATTCCTCGGGATTTGCATTGCAATAAGTAAATCTATAATTGGAGTCATAATCCTCCTTCCACATGTGGTAACTATAACTTTTCTCCATATACCCTTCTTCATTATGATAATCGCCATCCGGGTCATAACCTTTAGGGTCTATAACTATCTCATCACCTACAAAGTAGATATAATCCCACTCAAAACCAATTGTTCCTTCTGTTTGATACATAAAGTCCAAAGCAGGATACCTGTTCTGTATGGCAACATAAAAAGTGTAAGGCTGCCCATATAAAGTGTTCTTGTTGTCCTGCACCACCAATATATTATCATAATCAGAATCGCCACAATCAAGGCCATCTTTTTTGCAGGAGTTCCTTATTAATGAAAGGTCCATATCTTCCTTTAGGCAAGTGCTGGTTGTTCCAGGCCAGTTTCTGCAACTATTAACAGTATGAGCATCCCCAATCATATCAAAAAAAAGGTTGTTCACATCCTCATCAATCAAATGATAAACAAGCTCATGAATCAGTTTTAGTCTGGTATTCTCTCTCACTTTTACAGTTGGCACGTTTGCCTCGATACTTGCGGATCTTGAGCTTATGTTAACCGGCATATCAATGGCTGCATGAAAATATTCATTTGAAAAAAGTGTTTCCAGATTTACCTCCTTAATATTATAGCTAAAATCCAAACCTTCAAAAAATTCATCTCTTACACAACTAACTGTTCTATTGATTATATACAGTTCAAGATATTCCTGGACTGAATTAACCAAAAACCTATTCTTAGAATAAGTATCACAGGAATGAGCAGTACCTGCCAGTTCAGGACCATTCAGACCGTAATAATCACATAAATACGGCATGGGGCTCGAGGGATGGTTCCCAAAAACATTCACGTAGTTTTCGTTGTAAATAGTAGGGTCCGGAACAAGCTTAACGTTGCCATAAGGATAAAGGGGAATGGGCGGATGATATTCCCCGGTTTTAGATCTTCTTATACCATAACTAACATGATATTCGGTGTTAAAGTAGTCATCCTTCCTTGGAATGTATCTTTTTTTTAACTTTTTTAAACCACCACCTG
>CAZBGG010000002.1:0-26820 GCA_964491305.1 uncultured Methanosarcinales archaeon | reverse complement strand
CTACGAATGACAATGAGTTTGGGGTGAGGTACAATCCAGAGCATAGCTCTGGATGTCCCAAAAAACAAGGTTTTTTGTTATTAGAACCCTTCCAAATGTGATTATTCTATTAGAAGAATCAGGGTCCGAGGGAACCTTCTATAGTAAAGGCAGGTTTCCGATAGACTCTCTGCGAGATTTTTAATAACCTAGATAAAACCTTTTATCTCCTCCTGCATTTTCAGCGCCGCTTCTCTTCTATTGGCCGCCCTCAAGATACCTCTACCAACAACCAAAAGTGAAGAACCTGCCTCAACTGCTTTCCCAGGAGTGGAGACTCTCTTTTGATCAGACCCTATAGAAGCTCCTTTAATTCCAGGGGTTAAAAAAAAGAAACTTTTAGGAAGCTCATCCCTTATTCTTTCAAGATCAGCTGCAGAACTTACAATGCCATCCAAGCCACTTTTTTCGGCTAGCTTCGCCATCCTTAAAATTTGAGAATCCATATCTCCTAATATGTTTAGTTCTTCATTCATTATGCGATTATCAACACTTGTAAGTATTGTAACAGCAAGTATCATCGGCCTAGTTATTTTTCTTTTTAGAGCCTCGTCCTCAGAACCTTTTAATGCAGCAGCCATCATTTCCTTGCCACCAAGGGAATGAACGTTGAATATATCGACCCCATAAGCAGTCACTGCCCTTGCATAGCCTTCTACCGTATTAGGGATATCATGAAATTTCAAGTCCAGAAAAACTTTTCCCCCTCGATTTTTAATATCATTTATAATTCCTGGACCATGTCTTGTAAAAGCAAAATTCAATTTAAAGTAGCCCACTACATCTTTTAACTCATCAACTATGCTTAAGATTTCTTCCTTATCATCAGTATCCAGAGCAACACAAAGATAATCCTTAATCATACCAACACCCTATTATCTTTTCCACCAACCTGACAGGGTTATCATCAAATACTATAACTGAATCTGTTTTTTTAGCTGCTTTTTTGACAATTTCATCAACCTGGCTGCTTATGCCACCTGAACCCGAGAGAACACCAATTATTTTTCCCATATCATAAAGATTAGTAAATTCATTAAGTGTACCAATTCTGCCACCTATAATTATTCCAGCATCAACAGATCCACAACTCATAACATTTCTAAATTTAAGTGCGATTCCCTTGTTAGAGCTATAATCCTTTGGAGTGAACTCATATTTGCTATGAAATTCTAAGGGAAATTTATAGATGTTTACATGCTCATCGATATTATTTGCAGGAGTAAAAGCAATTGTTGAGCTACCTTCACTGAAAGCGCCCTTGGCTGCCAGATGAGGAAGACCACCACAAGCGCCAGTAACCAAGGAATGTCCTTTCTTGGCTATTTCCCGTCCTATTATTTCGGCCTTTCTCATAACATCTTCATCTTCTGAGACAGCAGACCCAAAAATTCCAATTTTCATTTTGCGTTTTCAAAACCGTTACGTGGCCCCCAGTTTACGGGGTCCTTGTTCCATTCACTAGCGATTTTTATATCCTCTGGAGCCAAATAATCAAGCTGCCCCGCAACATCAACAAGCTTTGAAAAACTAGTCAAAGAAACAATATTACAATCCTTTTGTTTAAACAAATTTGAGGCTTTTTCCAGTTCATAGGTAAAAATAGAAACCACAAAATTTACCTTACCACCGTTTTCTCTCACAGCATCTACAGCGTCAATACTGCTTCCTCCGGTACTTATAAGATCTTCAATTACAACCACATTTTTCCCAGAAACAGGAGCACCTTCAATTTGGTTTCCTTTCCCATGTTTTTTCGCTTTGCCTCTAACATAGGCCATCGGTTTATCAATTTCCCATGCAATCCAGGCAGCCCATTGTATTCCCGCGGTCGACGTACCCGCTATGACATCATATTCTATGTTTTCCAATTTCTCGGCATAAGCCTTCACTACCTCTTTCCTTTCCTCGACAAACCCAGCAAGAGATCTATTATCACAGTATATGGGGCTCCTTATCCCTGAAGAATATGTGTAAGGACTTTTGATATTAAGGGTAACCGCCTCTTTCTTAAGCAAAATTTCAGCAATACTATCCATTGAACACTACCTCTTTCCCTCTATTTGTTTCATTTATAATCCCCTCGTTAAAAACTATATTACCATTTACAATTGTCATAACAGGCCAACCTATCAATTCATTGCCCTCAAAAGGAGACCACTTACACTTGGTAAATAGATCCTTGCCAATAACACGCTTTACTTTTTCAATATCTATCACAGTAATATCTGCATCATACCCTTCTTTTAGAAACCCTTTATTTTCTATCCCAAAAATTGTTGCAGGTTTGTGGCAACAAAGCTCAACCACTTTTGAAAGATTTAAATTACCTTTGTTTACTTCATTTAACATTAAAGGAAGAGCAGTTTCAGAACCTGGAACGCCAAAGACAATCTCTTCCCTTTCTTTCTCCTCAACTGTATGAGGGGCGTGGTCTGTCCCAATTGTATCAACCACTCCCGAATTGATAGCTTCCCAAAGAGAAAACCTATCTTTTTTATCCCTAAGAGGAGGTTTCATTTTCGTAAAATTGCTATTATCCAAAGAACTATCCAAGAAAAGATGATGAGGTGTTACCTCGACAAAAATTTTATCATTTTTTTCCTCTTTTATAACTTCTATTTCTTCCTTTGTGGAAATATGACACAAATAAAGTTTTTTCCCAGTATTCTTTGAAAACCATATCGCTTTCTTAACCATTTCATCCTCTGCATGAACAGATACAATATCAGAAGCCAAAAAAATCTTGTTAATCTCCTTCTCATCATCAACAAGAAGGTCTCCAGTTGTAATATTCATAAATAGCTTTGTCGAAGGTACATTCCTTACACTTTCAATGACAGAAGCGTTCCCTGAAGATGCACCAAAATGAAATCCATAATTTATCAAGGATTTCTTGGCAAGCGTCCTTTTCTCTTCAAGTAAAGTATGTGAAATGGTAGGGGGATTAGTATTCGGCATATCCAAAAAGGTTGTAAATCCTCCTGCTGCTGCCGCTTTTGAACCAGTGTAGAAATCCTCTTTATGGGTTAATCCTGGCTCACGGAAATGACAATGAGGATCTAATAATCCTGGAATAACAAATTTTCCATTCACATCTAATACTTCCTCTTCCTCTTCCAAATCCTTTTCTATTTTCGCTATTTTCCCTTCCTTAATCCTAATATCTCTTATTTCTCCTCCAACCAACTTACAATTTTTTAATATCATCTTCGATTCAAATACTCCCTGGAATCATACAAAATTTTCTATTTTACCAGTGACCCCTCTTTTATATCTCCCAAACTCAGATATATTCTTTTTTATATATTCCTTTTTATAAACCGGGCCAGTTTTACAAACCCTCTCCCCTGTACCATCAACACAACACTGTCCACACACACCGAAACCACATTTCATATATCTCTCCAGAGAAGCCTCACATTCCAAATTATGAACGTCAGAAATCTCTATAACTTTTTTCATCATAATTTCGGGCCCAACAGTGTAAATATAGTCAAAAGACTTACTTCTAAGAGCTTCTCCCAACAAATCAGTAGTATAACCTTTTTTACCTTCACTACCATCATCAGTACAAAAAATTGTGTCCACACCAGAACCATTGAATCTGTCCTTGTAACTTATTTGATTTTTTGTTCTCGCACCCATGATAAAGGTTACTTGTGCCCCTTCTTTGGCCAGGACTTCAGCAAGAAGAGCCAGTGGTGCAGAGCCATAGCCTCCACCAACAAGAACAGGGTTTCTTTTTCCTACACTAAAGCAATTACCATAAGGTCCTTGAAATCCCACATAATCTCCTTCTTTCTTTTTAAAAAGTTCCTTTGTGAAATTGCCAACCTCACTTACAGTAACTGAAAAACTATCCTCGCTAAGATAACTCACCCCAAAAGGCTTCATACCTATACGAGGAATCCATAACATCACAAACTGTCCGGGTAAGGCCTCCAGAGGATACTTAAAGGTAAAAGTCTTTACACCCTCTGCTTCTGTATGTATAGAGTGGATTTCAACAACCCTGGGCTGTTCTATATTTTTACAATTACTAGAATTTTCCATGCGCAGCACCTATCAATTCCTTAACACTCTTGTAACCCTCTTTTTCCATAAAATCCCTTATACCATCACACATATTGCTGAAGACATCGATTCCTTCATAATAGATTGCAGATCCAACACCCACCAAAGTCGCCCCTGCCATCATAATTTCTATAGCATCTCTTGCATTAATGATTCCGCCTGTACCTATGATTGGGATATTTATTGTTTGGTACAGATCATAAACACTTCTCACAGTTATGGGCTTAATTGCCGGACCACTCACGCCTCCAATTTTAAAGTCTAGCACAGGCTCTCTAGTCTCAATATTAATCGCCATGCCCGGCCCATGAGTGTTACCCATGTTGATAGCACTTGCTCCTGCCTCCTCTGCTGCCTTAGCGATATCACCTATGTTTTGGGAAATAGGCGATAATTTAACAATAATAGGCAAATCAGTTTCCTTTTTTACCGCTTTAGTTATATCATATGTTGCCTCAGGAGTATTCTGGCCGGCCATAACCCCAAACCCAGGAGTATGAGGACATGAGAGTGGAAGCTCAACTGCAGAGAACTCATTACTAAGAAAATATCTGGCAATCTTTCCAAACTCTTTTGCATCGTTACCTACAATGCTTCCAAAAACAGGAACACCAACTTCCTTTAAATTAGAAAACTCTGTTTTTGCTTCTTCTAGACCAGGATTTGAATATCCAACAGCATTCATCATCCCGCCTTCATATGTAATAATAATAGGATTATTATGCCCTTTTCTTTCCTCAAAGCTGATAGATTTGATGGTCACCGCACCTGCGCCTTGATTTGCAATATTTTTTATCGAATTTTTGGTTACCCCTAAGATTCCTGAGGCCAAAACAATTGGATTATCCAATGAGAATCCACAAAAATCAACCGACATCATGTAATGAGGGTAACCCGGAATTATATTTAAAACATATTGTTTTGAACCTCTTGTCATTGTATAGTTAAAAAAAAACTTTTTATTAGTCTTTAATTTAGATTATTAAAAGTGAAGAGTCATGACCATTCAAAATAGAGCGAGCAAGTACGGGGAAGCGAATGAAAAAGATAGTCGCGAGGATGAAAAGATGGATTTACCCCCTCCTCCTCCAGGATTTACATATAACACAAATAGTTTTAACCAAGGTACTGAAATGAATGCTCCTCCACAGATGGGTGTAGCAAGGGGAGAATCTTCAGCAGGTACCCAACTGCCCCCTAATGAAGAAGATAGTAACCATCAAACAAACCAACAGCCAAGTTCTTTCGATAAGTTAGAATCCGGGAAAAAAGCTTCAACTTCATTTCAAAGCGATGTAAACCACGAAGGTTTTAATGTAAAGGACAAAGAAGAACCAGAAGAACAATCTGATGATACCAAGAGATTGGCAGGTGGCTCAATATCCACATTAAACACTTTTTCAGACGACTGGAATGAAGGTAACGAGAGCGACGAAGGGATTAGTCAGTCAAACTTTGGCTACGAGGAGGAAGAAGATCCCACTTTAGAACTCGATAGAGAGGGTACCTACATGCCTCAGGAAGAATCAAAAGGCTTAAAAGAGTCTGAGAGAGTTAATGATACCGCAGAAACAGAAAAATCAACACAAGATTCAGAAAAAAGAGCGCCCACAAAAGAAGAAGAATATAATAGAATAAAAAGGTTCAACATGGGGGTAGAAGATACTTCAGACGAGCAAGCCATACCTGTTAACTCCCTAAAAATAAAAAAACAAAACTTACATCAGAGTGGCAAAAAAAGCAAAGATAATAAATACCTTTTAAAAGAAACACAAGAAGAACATGAGCTATTTATGACTGTGAAAGATTTTAGAAAGTTTATCGACCTGATTTCCGCCGTTGCATGCGAGATTAGAGTAGCACAAGATTCTGTTGAAAGAAGAGGGGAACTAGACAAAGATTTGGATAATCTATATGAAAAATGGAAGAACCATCTCAATAATGCAGAGAATAATATAGAAAATATTGATAGAATTTTGTTCAAATAGGTGATATGAATGGGGAATATAAACGAAGAAACGGTTTTTATAAAATTAAACGAGTATAAAGAGTCTCTGTCTCTTTTCGAACAACTTAAGGGAAAAATCAAAGAAGCCGAAGAAACTCTTGAGAGAATAGAAAAACTTAAAGATGAAGAGAACGCCGAGGTAGACTTGTGGCGCAATAGTATCAGGGAAATAGATAAGAAAATAGAATATGTTGATAACTTAATCGTTGAAAATAATAAGTAGAATACAAATATTAAAAAAATGGGAGACAACAATTTTTTTTTCAGGGTAAACAAGGCAAAGGAGATAAAAAGCTCCATACTTGAACTTTCAGAAGACTTAGCCCTGGCTATGAAAAGATTTGAAAAACTAAAAAAAATAAGAGAAAGAAAAAAAGAACTTTCTCAAGAGGTCTCAAAAATCTTTTTAGAAATAGAAAACGCCTGCACTTCCATGGATTTCAAAGCTCCGGAGTTTGGCATAGAGGGCATAAGTAAAAAAAGAGGGAGAAAAGATGAAAATAAAGCTGAAAGCAATTATAGCTCCATATCCGAAGACTTCGAGGAAATTTCAAGCGATTATGACGAAGAAATTGAAAAAATTGAAAAATCCACAGAAGAAATCGAAAAAAAATTAGATGAACTTCTTTAGTTAACTTTAAATATAGCTTTTTTGTTCTCCTCTCATCTTTTTTACATCGCGGGGGTGCCGGAGCGGTCAAACGGGCCAGACTCAAGGCATTTGAGTGCTGAGTGCTACATGTGTAGTGCAAGGAAGAACAATGTGAGTCATCTGCTGGCTTAGTGCCTACGAGGGTTCAAATCCCTTCCCCCGCACTCTTTAAAAGATTTCCTCAAAAAAACCTAAGTTAGTTTTATATACAATATCCTTCCCCTTAGATTTTATGCTAATAGATTACCATATCCATACAAATACTTCTCTTGATGCAATTCCAACCGTAGCAGAAACCTGCGAGAAAGCAGCCTCTATTGGTCTAAAAGAAATTTGTATTACTAACCACCATGAACTCGGGAGCGTATGGTCCGGAACTTACAACTATGCACTTAGCGAATATAAGATGAAAAAACTTATACTTGAAATTGAAGAATGCAGAAATAAATTCGACCTTCAAATTAGGCTGGGTGCAGAAATAGGATACTATGAAGGATATGAAAAGGAGTTGATAAGTTTCATTTCAAAATACCCCTTTGACTACATTATCGGGGGAATTCATTTCGTTGAAGGTACACTCATCGTGAGTGAGACCCCTCTCCTGGATGCAGATGAGGACTTTGCCAAAACAAGATACATAAAATATTTCAAATTACTTAAAAAGGCAATAAATAGTGGTTTTTTTGATTGTGTTGCCCACTTTGACTTACCAAAAAAAGAACTACCTTTTCTTAAATTTTCAGAGTATAAAAAAGAAGTTTCAGAATGCATAAATGCTATGAAAAGTAAAAATATTGGTTTTGAATTAAATACAAGCGGCTGGAGAAGATATCACAAAGAGCAGTACCCTGGCAATGAAGTTCTTCGGTTGCTAAAGAAGGCGGGAATTAAAAAAATAACCATTGGTTCAGACAGCCATAATATTGATGAATTGGGCAACGATATAGACAGAGGAATAAGTGTTTTAAAAGAGAATGGTTTCAAACAAATCTGTACATTCAACAAAAGAAAACCTTTATTTCACAATATCTGCGGAAAACAACAGTAATCTTTATAAATGTAACCTTATTACAAGACTCTACCAATACAGAGGGGGTATCAATTATGAAGTTAACTCTTGCAGAACCAAAATATCTTAAGGACAGTATCGCGATAATTTCGGAGCTCGTAACTGAAGCACGATTTAAAATCAACAAGGAAGCAATCGAACTTGTTGCAATGGATCCTGCCAACGTAGCCATGGTCGTTTATAAACTTCTCAGCAGCTCGTTTGTTGAATATGACCTAGAAAAGGAAGTTGAAGTGGCAATAAATCTTAGCAATTTAAAGCAGGTTATAAAAAGGGCAAAGGCCAACGATACCGTAAGCATAGAGATTGGTGAGGACAACCAATTCTTAATAACTTTTAAAGGGAAAAATACAAGGAAATTCTCATTACCAATTATCGAATTGGAAGAAAAAGAGCAAAAGGTCCCTGAGCTTAATTTTCCGATTTCAATTAACACTGTAGCATCAAACCTTACAGAGGCTATTGAAGATGCCGACATTGTTTCGGAATCCGTCTTATTCGAGGGTGAACCAAACAAACTCCAGATATACGCTGAAGGAGACCTTTCAAAAGCAAACATAGAAATCAAAAAAGACGAGGAAACAAACATCGAGTGTGAAAAACAGGATAAGATCAGGTCAAAGTACTCGGTAGAATATCTTAAAAAGATGGTTGCAGGAAGTAAACTTGCAGATAACGTGACCATAAAGTTTAGCAACGACTACCCTTTGATGATTGAGTTTAAAACAATAGATAAGGTAAGTTAGAAATTTATACTCGCCCCAAGGGTAGAAAATGATTAAATCCTTTTAATTTCTGGTTTTTTCATTGTAAAAAAACCATCCTCTTTTTTATTTTTTGTATTTTGCATCGTAAGTATCCATATCGTCAAGCATATCCTTTTCTTGCCATTCTTTAGCCCACTCACTTACATTATATTCTTTTATGCCACTATTAGTCATAGCATAAACCTTTTTTAGCCCAGAATTAATAATCATTTTTTTGCAAATGAAACAAGGAAAAATATCGAATAACTCTTCCTTCTCTTCATAAATTCTTGTTCCATAAATATACATATGTCCTTCATTTATACTTGCTCCATCCCTGGATGCATTTATTATAGCGTTTTGCTCGGCATGTACACTCCTACATAACTCATATCTATGCCCAGAAGGTATGCCCAGCTGTCTTCTTAAACAAACCCCTCTATCTATGCAATCCTTTGTTTTTCTGGGAGCTCCAACATAACCTGTCGAGACAATTCTTTTATCCTTAACTATAATGGCACCAATCCTAATACATAGACAAGTGCACCGCAAAGAAATATCCCTAGTAATATTCATAAAATAATTGTCCCAGGAAGGCCTTTCTATACTCATGCCTCACCGGTTATACTAAAACAAATAAATATTTTTCCATACTAAAACAACACTCAAATATAAAGAATTGTTTATTTTTCATCTTTTGAAATATTTTACCTCAAATATCAGAAATAATTGATTAATCTCCCGTTCCAACAAGGGCATTTGCTTTTGGTTGAGAAAGGTACATTGTCCACACTGTTTCTAAGAACCAACTCTTTGACCCGCTCATACTGGATTAATTTGCTATCTTTTGTTTTTGTCCCTTTCGTTGACATTTTATTAGTCCCTACAAAAAAGATTTATAAAGTTTTGTGTGACAAAATAAACAAATAGTATAGTTTATGAGATACTGAAACCGAAAAAGCTTTAAAACCGAAGAAACAATAAATATGACTACCAGGAAGTCTTTTTGGACACTGTGAAATAAAAATATACCAAGAGACATTACAAAAGAGATAGCCTGGATAATCTGGAGGAAATATGAAAAAAGGACTTTTTTTGAAAATTTGTATTGGACTATTACTTTTATTGCCCTTTGTCTTTGCCCAGCCAACAACAGAGATTATAGATTACTATCCTTTAAACGAAAGTTGGGTAAACAATGAATTACAAGAGATAAGCATAGAAACAAATAACACTTCAGAATGCCACTACTCAACTAATGGTTCGAAAGATTGGGAGCAAAAAGAGAACATGTCAAAAAATGATTATTATTACAATGCCTCCGTAGAACTTCTTGAAGGTAAAAATTCAATTTATATCCAGTGTAGTGATTTACAGGACAATGTAATGGAGGACAAATTTGTTTACGTTCTAAATCTGGATACCAACCCTCCTGCACAGGGAGAAGTTGTAATTAACAACTTTGAAAAATACACGTCTGCAGAAACTTTAAATGTCAGTTGGAAAAATTTTTCTGATAACGCCTCAGGAATAAGTCACTATTATTATGGATATTCAAACAAATCGGGAGAAACCGTTGATAGAAACACCAGCCAACAATCAGCTACCATAACAAATAACAACGAAGGAAACATTACAGTCTATGTTTGGGCTGAAGATTATGCAGGTAATATCGGCCACGCATCTTCTGATTGGATAATTGCAGACTTTACAAGCCCACTATTTGTTAACTGGAGCAATAACCCAAAAAACCTTTCCTTCAATTACACAGGAGATTTTACGATTGATGTTGAAATTCATGATGATAATCTTCTCAAGAACCCCGAATGCAGAAATAAGATTGGTGATAATGAATATTCAACCTGGGAGCATATGGATATTATTTCTGAAAATCGTTTCACTATAACCATTAGCGCCGAATGGAACAAGCATGCAGGAGAGTATTTAACATACCAGTGCAATGCAACAGACAAAGCAGGAAATTTTAGGGTCGAGACACATGAGAAATATATATCAGAGGACAAAAACCCTCCAAGAATAATTAACCTAGAAGATATGCAAGTTTATCAAAACCAGAATCTTAGCTTTATCCTTGAAGGAGAAGAAATAAGAAACAGAAGCCTGACTTTTTCAACCAGTAACGAAAATATTTCAATCGAAAAGATAAGTCATAACATGTCCAGGGCTCAATGGATTCCTACTTACTTGGATGTTGGTGAAAACGAAATAAATTTTAGCGTTACAAATGGGATATCAAAAACCACTGAAACAATAACAATATATGTCACTTGGGTTAATGATCCACCCCAACTAAATGAAATAAATGATATTAATGCGTACCTGCACAAACCATTCACAAAAATAATAACGGCAACAGACCTTGATAACAAAATAGATGGGAGAGACAACCAATTTGGATACTTCTCTACAAATGTTAGTTGGTTAAGAGAAGGAGAAGAAATTAGGTCAAGCTTTAATTATACAAGTAGAGAATATGTTGGTTTTCTAAATTTCACACCACTAATGTCTCATAAGGGTGAACACACAGTTAATTTCAAAGTAACTGACGAAGAAGGAGCAACAGATAGCCAGAATGTAAGTATACTGGTTGGGTATTGTGGAGACGGAATCTGCCAAGCAGAATATGAGGACTGTGACACGTGTCCAGAAGATTGTGGAAGATGCCGGTTAGAGACCACAAAAAGAATGGCTATAAAAACCCAGGATAGAAACTGCTTATATACAAACACCACGATTTCTGTGTATAACTTGTTTGAGAGAGCTACCTGCCCTACAGAGGGTAGCATTGTTGATGGTAAAGAAGTTTGTGAGCCTATAGAAGGCACCACAATTAGCATTTACAGATTAAAAGAAGAAGAATGGGAAAGGCACGGGAGATATCTTACAGGGGAGGAAGGAAAAGTTTCTTTTTATCTAAAAAAACCGGGACAATACAGAATAATAGGAGAACATCACGATTACAAGGAAGGAAAAGATTATATGGAAGTTCGTGAGTGTGTTGATATTTCTCCCGGCAAAGAAGAAGATGGGTTCAATGAAAGTACTGAAAAAAGTAATAGGACCGAAGATACAAAAAACAATGATACTTTGAAAGAAGACATTCCTGGCCAAATAGATAATAATAAAGATGAAAAAGGAAGACTGGAGAAAGCTACATTTGCAATTACACTGATTTATTACATAATTATTCCAACGCTCATAATATCTCTATTAGTAGCTGTTTGTCTGTTTTATCAAAAAGAGAAAAACAATAGAACATGGATATTAAGAGGAAGGATTTGGTTGATAAAAAGGGAGAAAATAATTAAAAACTATTTAAAAAGATACTACATAAGAATAAAGGATATAAGTGGTTTTGTGAAATGAAAGCATTATTAACAGATGAGAATAAAGTAATTCTTTTTAAGGGCAAAGATGTGCATACAAAGTGGGGATATATAAAGAAAGAAGATATTGAAAATTCTGCACCAGGAAACATACTGGAAACAAACACAGGGAAAAAGGTTTATTTGATAAGCGCAGGCTTCAAAGATTTGTATAATAAAATAAAAAGACAAGCACAAATAATCCTCCCAAAAGATGTCGCGGCAATTATTGCAAACTGCGGAATAAACAAAAGAAGCAGGGTCCTTGATGCAGGAGGAGGTAGTGGTGGATTCTCTTGTTTGGTAGCTTCCTTAGTAAAAAAAGTTTATACTTACGAAATAAGAGAAGACCATGCCAGGATATGTAGACAGAACTCAGAGATGCTAAATCTTAAAAATATAAAGATAAAAGAAAAAGACGTCTACGAGGGTATAGATGAAAGAAAACTTGACCTCATTGTATTAGATTTATCTGAGCCCTGGAAAGCATTGAATAACTCACACAAAGCCCTGTCTTCCGGGGGCTGGTTGGTAAATTATTCACCAAACCTTACACAGGTAAAAAAATTAGTTGAAGAACTCGAAAAAAATGACCAGTTCCTATACATAAAGACAATTGAGCTTATTGAGAGAGAATGGGAAGTAAAAGGACAACAAACAAGACCTAAGTACAAAATGCTCGGACATACAGGTTTTCTAACTTTTGCAAGGAGAGTATAATCATTTAATATTTTGTCACTTCCTAAACATTTAACAGGTGTATAAACTTAATTTTTCGCAAACTTTATTAAATCCGGCAAAGTCTTTTTACAAAAAGAGGGTGGAATTAGGATGTCCAATAAACTTTATCAATGGGAAAAGCTAATAGATGCAAGGCCCAAAAAAGACATTAGCAAGTGGCAGTCAGACTTTGGTCCAACTGTACAGGATAGAAAAAATGGAAAGGCCGGCAAAGTAAGTTTTAAAGTCCTCGTTGATAATCCAAAAACTGAAGTATTTCTTGTGGGCAATTTTAACTCCTGGGGGAAAAGAGATATTGAAAAATTCAGACTCAAGCACGACAAAGATAGTGTTTTTGCCGAGATAATCACCAGTGAAATCAATCACAAAGACCCTTACAAATTTTATGTTAAACACCAGAAGAAAAACATATTTATGCAAGACCCCGCAGCAAGCTATTTTGATGATGAAGGGAACTCAATATTCTGGGACTTTAATGACCCTTCATCATATGTTCCAAGGGAAGACTTTATCGATACTTTCAATAGAGCGACTAAAGTCCTGCAAACTGACCTGCCTGGCCTGATTATCCATTGGGCCAACAGAGAAGGCTTTTGTGGAAGAGACATAGAAACAAAAAACTACTATAAGTTTATAACTAATTCCGGAATAATCGAGCATATAAGACAACTTGGATTTAACACGGTCCAATTTCTTCCTTTTGCGCAAAGTATCGATGGTGACAACTGGAAATTCCGTTATCTGGTACCTTTCCAGTTCGCGATTCAAAAGAACTGGGGAACTCCCGATGAATTTGCTATGATGATTGATGAATTCCATAAAAATGGTATAGCGATCATCGGTGATTTTGTTGTAGGGCACCTGCCGTTCAAAAAATACATGGTTTTTGGACACGACGGAGAGCAAAACGGCATACAGGACTGGTACAACAGACATGGAACAAAACTCTATATGAAAGAAGAAACCCCTTGGGGAACAATGAGAGTGGATTTCGACAATCAACACGTCAGAAACTTCATAATTTCAAGCTGTCTCCACTTTATGAAAAATTACAAGATCGATGGTTTACGTATAGACAACGTTGACGGGATAATAAGGTATGGGGACAATGGTGAAGGAGAAGAAAGACCAAATGGACGGGGATTTTTAAGAGAACTCAATACTTCTCTTTATGACTACAACCCAAAAACGCTCATACATTTTGAATCGCATTATTACCATGGTGATAACGCCAAGATGCTAGTCGTTCCCTTTGAAGAAGATGAGAGGGCCCTGGGAGCAACGGCTTATAACAGCTCAAGAATAACCTATTACTTGCACACGGAATATATGCCAAAATCAGTTGAGGAAGTTACTCCCTGGAAATTTAAGTATATAACTGACGAAAAAGAGTGGGGACAATCAAGTTCAACCATCGCAGATTTTCACAACCATGACGCAGCTGCAGGATTGATTCCCATGAGATGCACAGGCAGCTACGCATACGACGCAATGACCGTAAAGCAGCCAGAAAACCACATTCATGCTGTTGGAAAAATCAAAATAATGGAGGCAATAATATCTTTCTGTTGTGAAGGCAGGACTCTTGACCTAGCACAAACCTTTCTTTTGCAAACAGGAACCTTTGAACATGACAGCTCAGTAAGGTGGTTTCTTGCATTCAACCAAGTTAACAATAACACATTGAGATACAAAAAAGAAATAAATAAAATAATGGACGATGAGGCCTTCTGGCCAATTAATGTGAAAAACAGGAAATTTCTGAATCTAGATGACAAAAATAAAATGATGGTCGTGCAAAGGTCTTCAAAAAAAAACAAATATGTGATTGTACTAAACCTCTCCTCGTGGGTACATCAAAATTACAAGGTGGGAGTTGAAAGCAAAAAAGATTATGAAGTTGTTTTCAATTCAGATTTATTTGAATACTCCGGTTTTGGCCTAATCTCATACCCTAAATACTTAAAAAACCAGAAAAGTGAAAATTTTGAACTCCTGGAAAGGGAAGTTTTGCTAAGTAAAGTAGCCCCATACGGTGTGGTTGTGTTAAGAGAAAAATCTAAGTAAACTAAAGTTTTGACTAATAACCCAGATTTTTTGCAATCGGTAAGAAAAAATTTTCTTTTAAAGTAACAAGTAAATTATTAGAGCAAGGACTAAAATATTTAAATATAGGGGTCAATACCTTTTTTAAAAAATAAAAGATGATTAATATGAAAATACAATATAAGGACAATACTCTAGAGTACAAAAAAGGTAATACGGGTTTTGAATTGGCTGAGAGCCTTGAACCCGAAAAGAAGAACGAAATAATCGCAATAAAAATTGATGATAAATATTATGATTTAAGCCATACTGTTAATTCCGACTGCAAAGTAGATTTCTTAACTTTTTATGACAGCAAAGGTAAGGAGATATTTTGGCACTCCTCCTCACATGTACTTGCCGCTGGTTTAAAAAAAGTATTCCCGGATGCAAAGCTAGCGATTGGTCCTGCCATAGAGGACGGTTTTTACTACGATATTGATCTGGAGAACCCCCTTACACCTGATGACCTTAAAAAAATAGAAAAAGAGATGCACAAAATAGTAAAGTCAAAGACTTGTTTTGAAAAATTTAAACTAAAAAAACAAGAAGCGCTTAAAAGATTTGAAGGTAACGAGTACAAAGAACAAATGATAGAGGAACTTGAGGAAGAAGAAGTTTCTTTCTATCGCCTTGGAGACTTTGAAGACCTTTGCACAGGACCACATATTCCACATTGCGGCCACATTAAAGGATTTAAACTAACAAAGATATCGGGAGCCTATTGGAGGGGGAATGCAAACAACAAACAGTTGCAGAGAGTTTATGGAATATCCTTCCCCACAAAAGAGGAACTTAAAGAACATTTAGCATTTATAGAAGAGGCAAAAAGAAGGGACCATAGAATAATCGGCAAAAAAATGGATTTGTTTTGTTTTTCTGATTTAGTGGGTGCAGGACTGCCATTATTTACACCGAAAGGCACTATTATAAAAGAAGAACTCCAAAAAGAGGTTGAGAAAATATGTAAGGATTATGGTTTTGAAAAAGTGATTACTCCGCATCTTACAAATATTGAATTATATAATATCTCAGGCCATTCTGACAAATTTTCCGACGAGCTTTTCCATGTTACCTCGAAAAAAGACCATAAGATGGTAATGAAACCGGTCCAATGCCCTCACCAAACCCAGATATATGCATCAAAAACAAGGTCATACAATGATTTGCCAATTAGGTATATGGAATCTGAGAAGCAATACAGAGCAGAGTTAAGTGGAACAATCAGTGGCCTAAGTAGAGTATATGCGATAACATGTGAAGATGGGCATTCTTTTTGTAGGGTTGATCAGGTTAAACAAGAAATAATAAACATGGTTAATATAATAAAAGATTTTTATTCGCGGCTAGGGTTATGGCGGAACAGCTGGGTAGCCCTTTCTTTAAGAGACTATTCAGCACCTGAAAACTATATTGGAGAAAAAGAAGACTGGGATACCTGCGAAAAAATGCTTGAAGAAGTATCTGATGAGCTGGGTTTAAATGCTACAAAGTGTGAAGGAGAAGCGGCAATCTACGGACCAAAACTGGATTTTATGTTTAAAGATGCAATGGGAAAAGAAATCCAAATACCTACGGTACAACTTGATTTTGCAACACCAAAAAGATTTAATCTTACATATGTCACAAAAGAAAATGCCACCTCCCATCCAGTAATGGTTCATAGAGCAATTTTAGGTTCTTATGAAAGGTTCTTTGTTCTTCTAATAGAACACTTCATGGGAAAGTTTCCCTTGTGGCTTTCGCCAGTGCAGGTTAAGATACTACCCATATCTGACAGACATATTGATTATTGTAATCAAGTATACAAAGAATTTTATGAATCAGGAATCAGGGCAGAAATAAATAACAAGACACAAACCACAAACAAGAAAATTAGGGAAGCACAACTTGAAAACGTAAACTACATATTGGTTGTAGGAGACAAAGAGATTGAAGAAGGAACAGTTAACGTCAGAACTAGAGAAAACAAGATAAAAGGAGGGGTGCCCGTTGATAAATTCATTGATGACTTAAAACACAAGATTGAAAACAGGGAGTAAATAGATTGGGTCAAACAGAGCAAAATAAAGATTCCGTATATATATTTTCTTTCCAACCATCAAATTAATAAACCAGTTGGATTTAGTTTGCCTTATGAAGAAGTATTACGCCGTCATAGAGGGAAGAGGCAAGGTTCCAGAGATTTGTTCAACATGGAAAAGTTGTAAGGAAAAGGTTGAAGGATATCCGCATGCAAAATTCAAGGGATTTAAAAGTTTAGAAGAAGCAAAAGATTATATTGAAAATCATGCCCCTTGCCCTGAACAGAAAACAATGGATGGTATAGTAGCTTACGTAGATGGTAGTTATTCTGTTTCGAAGAATAACTATTCTTATGGCGTTGTGATTTTGAAGGATGGTACAGTTATCAAGACTATGAACAGCAAGGGCGGTGACCCCGAAGCTGTAAAAATGAGACAAGTTTATGGCGAGTTACTTGGGGTTATGAAAGCTGTTGATTTTGCTGTAAAGAAGAAAGAGGAAAAAATCCATGTTTATTATGACTACTACGGCATTGAGCGTTGGGCAACCGGCAAATGGAAGAGAAATAATAAATTCACTCAAGACTATCATGATTTTATGCAAAAAAAGATGAAACAAATCGAAATTATATTTCATAAAGTTGCAGCTCATTCCGGAGACAAGTATAATGACATGGCAGATAAGCTGGCTAAGGACGCATTGCTGTAAGCAAATCTTTTTGCTTTTTCCCTTTTTTACCCGTTCGAAAAATAATACTATTGGAAAGAAATATGATGGCAACCATTGGACAACAAAAAGATCATAAAATGAATCAAAATAACGAAAATTTCTTCGTTTATTAGTTGCAAGCCCTCCCCCAACCTAAAAGCAGGTTTCCGATAGATCCTCTGCGAGATTTTTAATAAGAGAATTCAATGGAATTTTAGAAATTTTGCAATAAAAAAGAAGTTATCAAAAACAGGAAAAAATAAAGGTTAGTTTACATTTTCGCATATGGAAATGTCCAGTGCAAAAAAAGCTAAAGGCCCCTTAAACAGTTTACTTAAGAGAATTAATTTCAAATTCACTCTGATAGCATTAATTCTGGTTGTTTTGATTTTTTTTTTACTTCCAAGCATCCCCACAATACAGACAGAGAAAACAAAAAACAATGAGAACAAAGATAATAATAACAGAAGTAAAGAGGGCCAGAGTGAAAAAAAGATTGAAATTATCACACTACCCGAACCAGATAGGCAAGGCACAAGCACTCTTGAGAAGACAATTGATGATAGGAGATCCATAAGAACTTTCCAATCACAAAATTTATCCCACGGGGAAATTTCACAGCTTCTGTGGGCAGGTCAAGGTATAACCGACGAAGAATCCCTGTTTAGAGCTACCCCTTCAGCAGGCGCTACTTATCCTTTAGAGCTTTATATAGTAGATTATAGGGGCGTTTATAATTATAAACCAGAACACCACAGACTTGAATTGATCAAGTCTGGAGATTTTCGTAAGGAATTGGCAGAACTTTCATTCGGCCAGAGTTTTGTAGAAGAAGCCCCTATGGTGATTGTTATATCGGCTGTCTATGACAGGACTACTTCCGTTTATGGCAAAGAAGAGGGAAAACGTTATGTTCATATGGAAGTAGGCCACTGTGCACAAAACATTATTTTGCAATCAGTAGCACTTGGTCTTGACTCCGTCCCCGTAGGTGCTTTCAGCGAGACAGGAGTGCAAGATACTCTTTCGTTTCCGGATAATCATAAGCCTTTGTATTTGATTCCTGTTGGATAAATAAAGGAATTTATTTTTAATTTAATCCATTACAAGTAGACAGGAAAAAATATAAGGGGGATGTTTTGACTTTATTTGCTATTGCCAATAAAAGATGGAATTTTTTGGCAAAGCAATAGAACTTTTAAAAAATAGCCTTCGAAACTACCAGCTAAGAAGGCAGGTTTTTTTATCAACGATGTTTTTGGTGATTTAATGATTTATGAAACAAGATATGGAAACATTTATTATGAATGTCATGGTCCGGAAAATGCTCCGGTAGTTGTGCTTACACATGGCCTGGGAATGGATAACAGAACTTTTGATTCACAGGTTGGCGCTTTGTTAAAGAATTACAGGGCCATTGTTTGGGATATGCCAGGTCATGGAGATTCTTTTGCAGTGGATAATTTAACTTATAAGATGTCTTCCGATTGCCTGTCCGAATTGCTAGAAGAGCTAAAGGTTAAAAAGGCAACTCTGGTGGGATTGTCTTTAGGCGGTCAGGTCAGCCAGTATTTTGCTTATAATTATCCCGATAAAGTTTCTGGAGTTGTTGATATAGGCAGCCTACCTTTGCATAAAGGTATTTCTAAAAAAGAAAAAAGATATTATAGTTTTTTGTTAAAGTTTATCAAGTTTATTCCAAAGTGGATATTGTTTAGGTGGTTTGCAAGGTCAAAATCAATCAATAAGGAAACCAGAGAGTATTTGAAGGAAGTCACCAGTAAGACCGGTAAGAGACAGCTAATAAGCTTTACGAAATCGGTTGTAAGGGAAATGTCCAAAGGCATTGATAAGCCTATTAAACATAGTCTTTTGATTACTCATGGTGAAAAGGAGGATAAATTTATCATAAATGGTTGCAAAAAATGGCACCAGGAAGTTCCCGAGAGCGAATATTGGATTATAAAAAATGCAGGCCATATCGCAAACCAAGACAATCCAAAAGAATTCAACAAAATGCTTCTTTCATTCTTGAAAAAATTGAAGATACAAAGGAGTTAAAGGTTTTTGAGTGTTGTTCCATTTTTAATTTCCAATAATGGATTAACCATTCTATGGTTTTTTCATTTATTTTTAAATGAAAATAAATTTTTTAAACTGAGAAAAAAAACAATCTATTAGAATGCTTGAGGAATTAAAAATAAAATATGAGGGGTGCTCTCTCTGTACTGAACTGAAGGAAAACAGGACAAATGTTGTCTTTGGTGTTGGAAAACCTGAGAAGGCAAAAGTTGTTATAATAGGGGAGGGCCCAGGGAAAAACGAAGATTTACAAAATGAGCCATTTGTTGGAAAATCTGGCCAGATTCTAACAGGGCTTCTAAATGAAATCGGGCTGAGCATAACGAACACGATTCTTTGTAGACCACCAAATAATAGAAACCCTAACAAATTAGAGCTTTCCAATTGCCAAAAAAGACTAGATGAACAGCTGAGAATCTTAAATCCTAAAGTTGTGATAACTTTAGGAAATTTTGCCACCAAATATATGCTTAAGATAAAAGAAGGTATTACATCTGTGCATGGCAAAATTTTTAATGTGAATGGAACAAAAATTGTGCCAATGTTTCATCCAGCCGTGCTTTTGTATAATGGCAATAGCCCTGAAAAAAGAAGGGAACTTCTTGCTGATTTCAAGATTGTAAAGGACATTCTAGATGAGTAGTATTTTATTTATCAGTTGATTGAAATACTAACAAACACCAAAGTAGATATGATATGGTTTGATGACTAATAAAAAAACCTTTTATGACAATTTGAAAAACAATAGAAAAATTCCAGAAAGGATATTTTTGTGATTATGGCAACCATCCCTTTGTATCCCCTAACTTTTTCGGCAAGTAATCACTTATTACGTAATTTAAACCCCATTTAGCTAGAGCTTGCTGTTCAGCTCTTTTCTTTAGCTTTATCTGGTCATTAATGGCCTTTTGCCATGGTTTATGATGTTTTACAAAGGGGTCGTTTTTGATTGCATCTTTTCCCCTTTTTATATCAACTTCTTTCATAGGATGAGTTGGAAGATTATAATCAACGATATCCCTTGGAGTTATCCCTATAAATTTCGCTTCGGGAACACAGAAGTATTCATTTATATGTGCCGCATTCCCTGAGCCTACCTTCAATGTTCTATAGATATTCATATAACCATAAAAATCACCGTCTGTGAATACATATACGGGGAGCTTCTTGTCATCGCTTAACCTTCTTATGAACCTTCTGCAGGCCCTTGTGGGAACACCTCCAAGGGAGATAAGTATGCAATTTGAGTTCCTCCAGAATTTATGCTTCACCAGCCTTTGAAACATACCGGCTGTTTCGATTGCCAGTATGAACTTTGCATTAGTTTCAAATTTAAGCTCTTCTACGGAAATAGGGATGGAATATGCACCACTACCAAAGGCAGTGCAATCTATTTTTATTTCTTTACCTGTTTCAGGATCCTTGTCAATTACGGTCAATTGCCCTGCAATCTCTCCACCCTTTTCTTCTGGTATAAATTTAAGCTGTTCCCTGTTTACTTTCATCATTGCTTCAATGTCATCCATTACTGAATCAGATTCGGGTTGTTCCTTGAATCTTGCATCCTCCCAGTTTTTGCTCACATAATATGCTTCTCTTTTTGTCGCCATATCATCAGCTTCGACGAGCTCCTTTGAAAGGGACATCATAAGGAGTGTTTGAGCGAAGGTTTTTATTGTAGAAGCAGTTAAAGTTCTTTCTTTTTCTTTGCCTTTCAACTCAAAGAACCCATCTTTTTCATCATATTTCACATTTTGAAGACTCCTGACGGGGGTTCTCAATGTAGGGTTCTCCATAGATTTTATGCCATCATAAATGCTCTGAGAAATCTTTTTGACCTCTCTTATCACATCACTCATCTTCCTCTGCCTCCTCTGCCTTGCCTATTTTAGCAAACTCTTCATCATATTCCAAGTTTTGAGTTTTATCAAATCCAACTTTAGCTACTTTGCCCCTCTTTTTCTCCAAAAGCTCCTTTAGATTATTTGAGACTAGCTCTTCCTCGTCTTTTTTTAGGTCAAGAATTTTTTTAAGTGCTTCTGAGACGTGAGGGATATGTTTTTCTATGTAACCTCTTTTCTTAAGCTCATCCTTGACTCTCTTTTTTTTATTGATATAGCTCCCAAGTGACCTCCCACAATCCTGGAGAGCAAGTTTTATTTCTTTTATTATCTCTGGATAATGGGCAATGGCTTCTTTGCTTTCAGAGGTAAAAGGAACCCATACAGACGCGATGTGTACAATTATGCACACAGGACCAAGCGGCAGACTACCAGACGATTGACTCAAACCATAAGGCCTCCAGTTGGTTTGCACAATAGATTTAGTAGTTGCACATCCTCCTTGCTGATAAAGCAGAGGTACTCGGTTAGCAAACCTCATGACTTTAATTGTCCCTTCACTCTCCAGCTCCCCTCCATAAGCAATACCTGCTTCAATGATAAAGGGATTTCCTCTATAAACATTAGGAGGTCTTGTTGTCGATGCATAAAACTCTGCATTAATTTCCTTTTTTAGTCCTTTTTCAATCATATCCCTGCCGATAGGAGCAATACAGTCAGTTGAAGGAGACATAATTCTGGTTTCTCTAATTGCATTCAGAAGTTTCTCAGCATTCTCCTGACTTATCTTTTTGGGCTTAGTTTCCGGTGGAATTAGTGCAGTTTCACAAATTTGTTTGGCAGTCCCAGCACCCACTCTCGAGAAATCAGAAGTCAAAAAACTCTGCAATGTCCTTGCCTCTGTTGTCGCCAACATATCCATTAAAATCCCAAGCTCCACCCCATATGGATGCGGCTTTATCTCGGAAGTTTTTGGTGGAAGGCTCTCCGTCGCCCTTGGAAAAATAAGTTGGTTAGCCTTTGGATTTGTATAAATAATGGTTACATGAGGATTTGTTATTGCTGTTTCCTTTAGGTATTGATCAACCGACTGTACTCCTCCTGAATAGGTCGCTTCCAGATCAAGCTCTATTCTCGTTCCAGTCTCGTTGTGCCACTCCACTATATCGTCTCTTACAATAACTGGCTTGTTCTTTTGGGTGTCAATTTTTAATTCATAGTAGTGGGCAGGACTGTTTTTGCTGACCTTTGAAGTAATCTTAGAAGGTCTGCCTGTTGTAAGCTGCGCATACATAACACTTGCTGAGATTCCAATCCCTTGCTGCCCCCTTGACATTTTGAGCTTATGAAATTTTGAACCATACAATAACTTGCCAAATATCTTTGGTATTTGAGCTTTCACTATCCCAGGACCATTGTCTTCAACCACAACCCTAAACCTGCTATTACCCATATCGATTAACTCCACAGATATTTCAGGCAAAACGCTTGCCTCCTCGCAAGCATCTAACGAATTGTCAACTGCCTCTTTAACAGTTGTCATCAATGCCTTTTTTTTGTTGTCAAAACCAAGAAGATGCCTGTTCCTCGAAAAGAATTCGGCAATACCTATCTCTCTTTGGCCTTTTGCAAGTTCATGGGCAATGCTTGATTTTCCCTCTTTACTAGATTCAGATAATGTCTGTTGTCCCATCTTTTTTCACTTCAAATTCCTTAGCCTTCAACTCCCTTCTTTTCTTTTCAAGCCATTTATAAACAGAAGAATGTGGGCTCCCCAGTAATAAAGAGTCTAAGGCCCTTCTAGCAGTTGCAACATTTTCATACCTGCCAACTACACCCACAGTTTTCCCATACACGCATATATTGGTTTCGGTAAGATTTTCTATAGTTTCTCTGCATTTGCCGTCCTTACCGATTACTCTCCCTTTTACTCTTACCAAGTTATTTTTGTGTCTTACATAATCAGAAATATTGATTATTTCAAGGCTATAATCCTTCTTCAGAAGTAGCCTGGCAACCTCTGGGTTAAAGCCCCTGCCTATTGCCTGCACAACCTCCCTAACGCTAAATATCTCCAGAGAATCTTTGCCTGTTATATTAATATCGCCCTCTTTCGAATCGACGTTAATCCTCGTTTTAGTCTGCTCTTCAAGCTCTTCCTTTGTCTCCCCGCCTTTTCCAATTAAGACAGCTATCCTTTCCTTAGGTATCTTTAGTCCATAAGAGAACTGCTCCATATACGTTCAGGAAAATAAATTGTTTTTAAATCTTTGCTCTTGTTGTTCCGGGTTTTCTTAATATTCTTTGGGGCATTCAGATAGCCTTAATCGACCAAGGAATATTTCTCTGTAAGAGAAATGCAACGAGAAAACGAAGTTTTCGATATTGACCGTTTACGGTAAAAGTTGTCTTTAATAAACCCCTATAAGATTTTCAATGAAAATATATAAAAACTTATATTACCACCAGCGAATATAAAAAAAGTTTCATTGTTTATACAAACAGTTACTACCTTAATTCTACAAAATAAAAAAGCATATAGCTTCTTTTAACAGAAAGATATATAAATGAGGAGGGGTTCTATTTATTATGTTTTGACCAACAAGTGCTAATTAAGTGTCACTTGTTTTCAATTAACACCATAAGAGAGTAAAAAAACGTAATATTTTAATAGTAGTGCTCCTGTTTTATTCAGTAGCAAAAGTAACAACGCTTTTGTTTTCTGAGTAAAAAAGGGGGGGTGTTTAAATGATTGTAAAAGAAGAATTTTTGAACAAGTTAAGGAGGTTCTTTTCTCTGAATCTTTATGAGGTAAAAATCTGGGCTGCTCTGCTTTCAAGAGGTGTTTCAACAGCAGGCGAGTTATCGGATATTGCCAACGTTCCAAGATCAAGAAGTTACGATGTTCTTGAAAGTCTTGAAAAGAAAGGTTTTGTTGTTATGAAACTTGGGAAACCAATAAAATATTTGGCAGTGCCACCTTCTGAAGTGGTTGAAAGAGTAAAGAAAAACATGAAAAAGGATGCCGATGAGAAGGTTAAGAAACTTGACGAGTTAAAGGATACAGAGTTGCTTAACGAACTAAACTCACTTCATTCCCAAGGCGTTGAGCTTGTTGAGCCAACGGACCTTTCTGGCTCTTTGAGAGGCAGACATAACCTATACAACCATCTTGAGCTTACCATAAGAAATGCAGAAGATAGTGTTGTTATTATGACAACAACCAAGGGGTTGATGAGAAAAATTGAAGGTTTGAAAAGCACATTTCAAAAAATAAAAAAACGAGGAGTAAAAATTAGGATTGCTGCCCCAATAACAAAAGAGACTAAAGAAACCGTAGAAGACATAGGAGAAGTTTCTGAAATCAGGCATACAGACTCAAAAGCAAGATTTACCGTTGTAGATGGCAAAGAAATTATTTTTATGGTCACGGACGATTCTGAAATACATCCTACTTACGACATAGGAATCTGGGTTAACACACCATTTTTCGCCAATGCAATGAGCGAGCTCTTCGACCTGGCATGGAAAGGCATGAAACCCGCAGAAAAAGTTTTAAAGTAATTTCAATATTTTTTCTTTTATATTATTAATTTCTATCCCGTTTTCCGTATTTACGACTAATACATTATGTCCATTTTCCTTTGCTTCCTGAAGACAAACTTCAAAGATTTCTGATTCAATGTTTTCTTTTATTTTCGCTTCGCTATATTGGCGCTCTTCAAGCCTTTTCTTAAGCACCTTAATATCACATTTGGTAACAATGCAACAATCCACTTTGCTTTTTGGAAGATAGTGAGACATATGAGAATCAATAACAACTGAATTTTTAGACCTTTTAATCAAATCAAGCAAAATACCAATTAATTTTTTCTCGTCGACAACGAAACAATCCCTTTCATTATCAAAAGACTCTACTATGCCGTCGTTTTCTTTAACTAATGAATTAACATCTAAATACTTTGTTTTCAGTAAAGGTACCAGGCCTTTAGCAAGAGTTGTTTTCCCTGTACCTGGCGTTCCTGTAACAATTATAACTTTTTTTGTTTTTTTTGAATGAATAAACGATTGGCCTGGACTATATATTAATTGAAAGAGCTCTACAAAGATATCTTCCTTTATAGGTATCCCTGCCTGAACAAACGATTTTGCAAGATCCATCGCTACACCGTCGCGATCCTTGCAGGACTTAAATCTTAACAGTTTTTTTAATGTAACATCGCACAAAAAGTCGTTGTTCATACAAAGAACGATGCGTGAATTTTTTTTAATAACCTTGCCTCTGGCAAGGTCCACTAAAATATCTCGGCCTTCCAGTTTCCAGAGATTCCTCTTGATTTTATTAAAACCATGCCTAGCCAACTCGTAGCCGATTGACCATTTGACAATATCCAAAGGAGATAGGTCTCCCTCTTCATGATAATCCATTCCAGAAAATGCACGATTTGTTGGTTTAAGAAATTCTACTCTTCCAAGATAGCTACAAGTTTTCTGTCTCGGACCCTTTTTCGTCCATCTATTCTCAACTAAATAAGCATAAGGGTTACCTTTTATTTTTTTAATTCTTACAAACATATAAGTTAGGCACTATGGAAAAATATATAAATATTTAGGAAAATGCTTGAAAACAAGAAAAATAGATTTGGTGTCTAACAAGAACCATTACTTTCCTGTGGGTCCTCTTCCTCAACGTCCCTAAATGGCACTCTTGCAGCAGCCACCACTTTATCATTTTCTGCAATTCTCATAAGCTTCAGGCCCTGGGTGTTCCTGCCAATAACCGAAATTCCTTCAACTGGCGTTCTTATAATAATTCCTTTCTCAGACATGAAGATAACTTCATCGTCGTTACCCACGGCTTTCGCTGTAACTACTTTGCCATTTCTTTTGGAACATATTATGTTTTTTACGCCCACGCCACCCCTGTTGATGAGACGATAATCTTTAATTTTTGTCCGCTTGCCGTATCCGTTTTCGGTTATTGTCAAAAGAGTTTTTTCGTTCTGGGCCCTGACCATCGAAACAACCTCGTCGCCATTTCTTAAATTAATGCCTTTAACACCCCGGGAAACCCGCCCCATCTGCCTCACATTAGCCTCATGAAATTTCACGGCCATGCCATCTCTTGATGCAAGAAGAATCTCATGCTCCCCATCTGTCTGAATAACATTAATCAGCCTATCTCCCTCACCCAGTACAATACCCTTTATACCTCCTGCTCTAGGACGACTGTAGGCTTGGAGACTCGTTTTTTTGATGATGCCATTTCTGGTTGCCATCATCAGATTTTTTTCAGGATCAAATTCTTCTATTTTCACAAAAGCAGTTATTGTTCTTTCTTTTGGAATATCAAGAAGGTTA
>CAZBGG010000001.1:0-36016 GCA_964491305.1 uncultured Methanosarcinales archaeon | reverse complement strand
ACAAACAGCTTTTTTTTGCATAACATTTATATATTAGTTTAATGATGGTAAAGGCAACAGACAAAATAGAGGTGATTTTATTGGATAAGAGTGCTCAAGGAATGTCTCTGAATACTATTGTTATAGCCGCCCTTGTGGTTCTGGTTATGGTTATTCTTTCCGCCATATTCATGGGCAGGATGGGTATTTTCACTCAGATCATTAGTGACTGCCCTGCCGAGTGTGTCGAGCCAGATTATATGGGCAACTGCCCTGGTGATATGACTCCAATATCTGGCTATGATTGTCCAGGGACTATGATATGTTGCGAGGAATTAGGCGGGGATACATCATAACATTCGATTACAAAAGGTTAAAGTAGAATGGTTAAAAGTAGGTTTAGGAGTAAGGTTCGGGATAGAAAGGGCGTTGAGATGTCCTTAAATGTCATTGTCACGGCTGCTTTGATTTTAATAGTTTTGATTGTATTAACAATATCGTTTACGTCAAGATTTGGTTTGTTTAGTGCCGAGATTCAAGAATGCAGGAATATGGGTGGCGAAGAGATGGACAGGGACAGCTGCCATGAAGAGGGTGGTATGATTGTAGATCATATGGATGGAGATGATAACAGAGTCTGCTGCTCAGTCCCTTCGTGATGAATATTTTTATTGAGTATTTTTGATAGAGGGTTTGTATTTTGTTTTCTGTTTAGGTTGTCATTAATTTCTAATCTTAAAATTAAAGCTTTTTATAATAGTTGTTATTAATGGAGAATTAATGTGCTTATTATTAGAACTCAGTGGAAAATCGACCACCACAAATGGTATGATCTGACTTAAAAGATTAAAATGGATTCGAGCATAAAGAAGGAAGCCAAAAACCTGAAACCGTTGGTTAGAGTGGGGAAATCGGGTTTAAATGATTCTTTGATTGATGAGATAAAAAAACATTTAAAAAAGAGAAAATTGGTCAAAGTAAAGTTTCTGAAAAATTCAATTCAGACGGATTTGAAGGGTATGGCTTCAGAAATTGCCCGTCTGACAGCAAGTGAGTTGGTTTTTGTTGTTGGTTTTACGGCAGTTTTCTATAATAAGCGAAAATAATATAAATGATTCAAGCGTTTATAGGCATACATTGGCAACACAAAGTATTAAGGAGTTTCTTGAAAAGCATAAACTCGACGAAGAGGTAGTTGAAGCTGCCAGGGATAATGTAGGTAACTTTGTGGAGGGCAAAACGGGCTACCCTGCGCCGATTCATAGGTATAAGTTTGTGCTTGAAGATTTCAACAAGTCAGCTGAAGAAATATACTATTGGCTTGTTGACAATATTTCTGTTAGTGAAGGTTTTCCTAATATAGAGAAAGTGAATGATATTTTTAGTGCAAGTGAACACAGCTCCATGTTTGGGAATTCTCAACAGCGTTTGGGCATGCAACAGGAGAAAGTATCAATGTATCTTGCTACAATTGGAAAAATGGTCAAAGAGCTATTCCAGATAATCAGGGAATTAAGAATTATAGATGAGAGAGTGGGATATTATGAAGATAGTTGGAATGCTGATTCAAAATCTAGGCAAAGTGCAGAAATTGTTTTGAAAGGTATTTGGATTGATCAGGTTGAGCAGGGCCCAAAAAATCCAGCATCTGTATATGGCATGGCAAGGGAGCTAAATTTTACTACATTGCCCGATTATTTCTTTTCAGTAAATCCAAAGAGCATATCAGAAATAGATAGTGAAGTAGATAGGCTTAAACCTAATGAAAAGGTTGGGGAAGTCTTAAAAAGAAAATTAAGGAATTTTATGCAATGGAAAGAAACCACATACTATGAGATGAAGAATAGGAGACGTTTTACACTAAAGTACCTTAGGCAACATTATAATGTTATAAAAATGTATAATTCTTGGCTTAAACCTTATCTTAATAATTTAAGGAGGCTTACGATGGCCGATAGGACCAAAAGTCCGGATATGGTCTCTGCTTTTGAGGGTTCAATGGTTGAGATAGAAAATGTATTTTACAAAAAACCTCCCAGCCATGGGGAGAGTAAGAAGATGAGCTGGAATCAGCACATTAATTCTGTAATTATACTCACGATTAATCATCGTACGAAGCCCCAAATGAATTATATGACCGAGTATCAGCGTGGTCCTCTGCATATAGGTAAAGCCGATGTAACTATCAGGGCTTATGCTTGGGATGATGAAAAAATTAGGGACTATGTGAAAGCAAAAGAAAAAGAAGATATGGAGGTTGTTTCTGAGGTGGATGGCAGTGTCAAAGCTGCTATGGATTCTTTAGGTGAGGAATTGGAAAGATATCTTGAGGAGGCTGGAGAAGAAAATACCAACTTGGAATACCCAAAGGAACCTCCTGAAAAGAAACAAGAGAAAAGTAAGCTAGAGGCCTGGAAAAACAAAGACCCTTTTGTTGCAGCCATGTATGGGTTTAAAGAAGTTCTTTATGATCCTTTTAAAGGAAGTTCTAAGAAAAAGGGTCCTAATCCTGTGCTAATTGGAAGTGAAGAGCAAATTGCAAAGAACAATGCAATAAGATCAACGTGGCAGGTTTATAAAAATTTCAAAAAAGCTCATGGGATGTTAGCTTGGTAAGATGGACTTGGAAAAATTAATTAAGCTTCCGCGGGAAGAGATTCTAAGGGAATTGAAAAAGCTTCCACCGGAAGAGAGGATTGAAAAGATAAACGAGATAGAGAAAGCTAGGAAAAAAGAAGAGGAAGAGACAAAGAAATTAATCGAGGAAACGATAAATGAGATTAATCTTGAGGACAGGATTCCAGAAGAGCATCTTTTGGAAGAGGCAAGCTCAAGAAGAGAAGAAATTGAATCTACTCTCGAGGAAGGTGTTAGGCGTTCAGATGTCAATGAGGAGAAAGATATACCTCCCTCTTACAAAGATTCTTTGGAGCAGGTTTCTGGATTATATACTGAGCTTAGGGAAATTGTACAGGAGAGGTCTAATGATTATGCAAATGTGTACAGGGCAGAGGAAATATATAATGAAATAATCAATAAAGAAACATATTTGCCAAATGAAGAAATAAAAGATATTGCTTTTAGCACTAGAAAATTAATGAAAGATTTGAGAGGGAGTTACCTGTCTAGGTTCTATAATGATTGATTTTCAAAAAATTTATAAATCAATAAAGGAGTTTCTAGCCCATGACAGACTATGTTAGATATGTCCCCCCTCATAGAGGGAACTATTTTGTTGACTCCTCTGGCTACTGGGGACAATATTCTGGAGGCTCACCTGAAGAAAAAGTTGAGGCCCCTATAGGTATACGTGACTTAGGACAAACTGTAACGGAGGGGGCTCGTTTTGGCAGCCTTATTCAGACTTCACAGAACGCCATAAAAACCGGTGCTGCTAAAATTGAGCTTCAGGTGGGCCAAGGAGGAGGGGGAGAGCCTGTGGGGGCCGAAAATTATGGCCACGATGCTAGGCAAGCATTAAGGGAGCTATCAAAAGTGAACCAGGTTGAATTTACCTCTGTCCATGCCCCGACAAATATAGGCAATTTATCAGGTTTTAATCCACAACAAGGTTTTAGTGACCAACAAAGGGCAGAGAGTGTAGAAGAGATAAAAAAAGCCATAAAGTTTGCGTCTGATGTTACTAAAGGAGGGGCTGTTGTTGTTCATACGGGTGAATATTGGAGGGATATGTCGGATATGGAATGGAATGAAAAGCCGGTGACTATTCAAGGTAAAGATAAGGAGAGGGCTGTAAAGGATGAGCAAGGTAACATCTATGAATTTCTCTCCTATCCGGACGAGTACAAAAACCAGGCGCATTATCTTGTGGACAGCCGCACCGGAAGTCTTATTCAAGATGTAAGAAAAAATATGGTGGTCTACGAGGCGGATTATAAAAAAAACGAGAAAGGCCAGTATATCGATGGTCACGGAAATCCAATACATGAGTATGAAGTCTTTGACAAGGGTGTTCCAGAAACAAATGGTGAAGATGAAGCCTTCAAAACAAGACCTTTGAAGTGGGAAGATTTCAAAAGGATGGCAGACGAATATAACCAGCATAATAAAGAGGGTAAAAAAATGACCCCTGCTGAGATGTTTATGCGTACCAAGTTTAAGACCCAGATTAATCAGAGTAAAGGTCTTTCTTATCACTATTCAAGGAACTATGATCAGGTTGAAAAACAGCTTGAGAATGTTAAAAAAAGGAAAGAATATTTTAGAGGCATCGATGAGGATAATTTAAGTGATGAGCAAAAGATAGGACTGCTTAGTTCATTTTATTCAGAGTTTCCTCAAAGCCTGGATCAAGAGAAGATATCTGAAGCCATAAAAAAGGAGGGGATGAAACCTTCTGAATTTCTTGAAAGAGAAGTTGAGGCTGACTTGATTAGTCAGAGAAAGGAAATAGCAGCACTTTCTTCTTCCTATACCACAAACGCTAAGGAAGCGGAGATGAAACTTAATACTATGGAGCCCATTGGTGACTATGCCAAGAGGAAGTCTATGGAAAGTTATGCTGAGTTAGGTATCGAGGCTATGGAGGAAAGCAAAAGGAAGGATATTGAGAAACCTATTTTTATAGCTCCGGAGAATATCTTTCCAGAGATGGGTTATGGTTCACACCCTGAGGAGATGATCGAGCTTGTTAGTAATGCTAGGGATAAAATGGTTGAGCGTCTTACGTCAAAATATATTGAGGAATATGATCCTGCCACTGGTGAAACTGAGAAAAGAATAAATCCTCACTATAGGGGTCTATCAAAGAACGAGGCTAATAAGGAGGCAAAAGAGCACATAAAAGCTACTGTTGATACCCAACACTTAGGCATGTGGTGGAAAAACTTCCAGCCTCTTGAAGGAGAAACATATGATCAAAGAAGAGAGAGGTTTAATAAGTGGTACAAAAAAATGATAGAAAAAATGCAGGATGCAGAAGTAATTGGTCATATGCATTTGGTTGATTCCATGGGTTCAGGACATCATCATCTTCCAGCGGGACAGGGGAATCTTCCTCTTTATGAAGCCTTGGAGCATCTAAAGGAGAAAGGATATAAAGGAACAATTGTCTCAGAAGCTCATGGGGAAGAAAGTCTTTTTGGACAAGGTAGGATATTGACTGAAACCTGGAAACACTTTGGTTCAACCATTGGCGGATATGGGGCTGCAGCTCCAAACCCTTCTTTTGCGAATGTGAAAAATGGTTATTTCCCTCAGGTACAAAGCCCGTATTTTGCATTTGGAAGCTATGTTCCTTCGAATGAATGGAAACTTTGGAGCGAGGTTCCTTTCGAATGAATTCCCACCATTTCAAAAAAATTAAGAGTACTTACGATGACTACATAAATGATTTATTGAAAAGTGGAATACTTCCTGTAAAAGACACAGGAATTGGTTACTGGGGTGCAACTCCTGTCGATGGCTTATTTGAGCTTTTTAGAAAAATAAATCTCCAACACAGGAGTTCTTTTGTTGACCTTGGTGCTGGCGATGGGAGAGTTGTTTTACTGGCCTCACTTTTTTTTGTTAAAAGTCATGGAATTGAGATAGATAACGATTTAATCAACGTGGCCATGCAACAAAGGCTAAAGCTATCAATTCCCCATTTTAAGAATACTAAATTTTTGCAAAAGAATTACCTTGAACATGATTTGTCTGGATACGAAGTAATTTATATAAGCCCTGATAAACCTTTCTTTAGGGATGACCTTGATTCCAAGCTAAAAAAAGAGCTAAGAGGAGAGCTTATAGTTCATGGCGAAGAATTTTTCCCGAGAAATCTTGAAAAAAAGAATGAATTTATAATTAGCGGGGACAGGTTTACTATCTTCAAAAACTAGCCAGAGCCTTTACTTTCTCCTGTGGTGATTCCTTTTCCCATTATGTGTGCAACTCTTATTGGTTCGGGTATCAAAGAATTGGTGCATGTGATTTTTAACAAGCCCTCGGCTGTTTCTCTTTTTATTCCGTAGTTCTGAAAAAATAAAATGCCCTTATCCATATTAATCTCGTGTATTCTCCCTATCCCTTGTAATAGTGAGATCTTATCTTGCATACCTAATTTATCAAGGGTATTTCTAATCTTTTTCAGTCCTGGCTTTTTTCTCATTACAACAACCACTCCTCTATTTGTTTCTCTGCTAAGTTTACTAACTTCAATTATGTTGAATCCCCCAACTGCTATGCCATCAAGCATAATATACTTTATTTGTTTATAAAATCTGGAACCTTTTATCATCTTTATAATCTTTTCAGTCGAATCGCTTCCATCAACATTGATGGTCTCTGAAACTACGCCCTCCATAAAGTATC
Source organism: uncultured Methanosarcinales archaeon (assembly GCA_964491305.1). Taxonomy (GTDB): domain Archaea; phylum Nanobdellota; class Nanobdellia; order Woesearchaeales; family DSVV01; genus CAZBGG01. The sequence goes on along the minus strand of CAZBGG010000001.1, from coordinate 29,722 downwards.
CCCCCCTGTAAATAACACCAAAAATTTTTGTTTGAAGATCTTTGAACTTGTCGAATGGTACATCATCTATACCAATTATCCTTACTTCTTTTTTTAGGCTCATAAACGCCCGAATGTTTTGCTAGTATTTAATATTTAATTTGTGCAATATGTTTTCTTACTGGTCTTAGCCTATGTATTTACTGGAATTAAAAGGATTCCCTCAAAAAATTTAAATAGAACGTTGTGCTTTAATAGGAAAAAAAGTTTTGAAAAATGTTTATAAAAAAGAGGTGTAAGATGGCAAAATTAAAGTGTAAGATATGTAAGGGAATTTTTGAAGATAGTGAGGATAGATTGGTTGTGTGTAACCATCTAAAAGGACCGGCACATCTTGGTTGTTGCAGCAATATTTGTTCCATGCATGGAGCACCTTGTGAAAACAGCCAAGGAACTTATGAAAGGGTAATCCAGGAACGATTATGAAAGTCTTTTTATTGAAAATTTTGCAAGAGAGTACCTTGGAAGTTGGTCTTTAATACAACTTTGCTCTTGGTGAACGGTGGGCTGCAATCATTAGACTAAGAAATTTTCGTTATTTTTAGGCTTTGTTTCTTAGTTTTTTTTAAGTATTTTTGGGGTTTTTTGTCTATTTTCCAACGCGTCTGGTCCTTTCTAAAAAAAGTTAAATGCATATCTTTTATCAACATAAAGTGTGCAGGATGATTCAGTTTCATGAGCGTAATATTTAAATATTAATTTAACCATGGTTAATAAACCAGATGGATGGAATTGATCAAGTCTTTAGTCTTCACCGGGAGGGGGACCGTTCTTTGGAGGCCCTTATTCATTCTAGCTGTGGGAGGGTGTCTTTGGATAAATATGGCGGGGTTGATCTCAGGGATATCTCAATCAGAAAAATTCCTTATAATAAATCCTATATACTTCACATAAAAAATGAACAAGAGCCACCTGAAGAACTGCCTGTAAAAAGTGATTCAAGTTATATTTGGCACCATGGGACACATGTAGACCCTGTTGAGGGCTATTTAATGTTTTTATTGTACAAATCAAAGTTTCACAGAAATGTTTATGCTCCCTGCACTATTTTCCCAGGAAGAAAACAGTCAATTCGCCCCAATGTAGATATGGCATTGGAACAAACCGGTTATTGTCTAGATGGTGAAAATTATGTTGTGGGTGGTCATTCACAAGGGGCTATAAAAGCGAATGAAGCTTCAAAAGAACTCCCTGGGTGTTACGGAATAGAAATGAATAATCCTCCTACTGAAACTGATAAATCCTGTCTTGAATTTATTGATGCTGCCTGTATGACTGGCCTGAATGACTTGTTTAGAGTGGATTTGAACTACCTGATAAGAGGTTCATCTTTGAAGGGATTCCATCTTGGGGCAGTTAAAAGAGCTTTTGAAGATTTCGGAGGAATAATAAATTTTGCAAAAGAGTTCTCTGATTATAGTATGAATAATTATGGCCATAATGATGTTCCCACTTTATTCCTTTTATCAGAATATGACGAATTCTATTCTCCTTATAAAGAGAAGATTACAAGGTTTAAGGAATTATTTACAAACAAAAAGAATAGTTATTTGTCCGTTGAAGGATATCATGATTTTATGATGCTAAATTACAACCCAAAGAATGTTGCCTATTGTGGCGCCAACTTCCATCTTGGAACAGAGATGGAGTATCAATTTGAGAAGCCTAGGTCTTCTATCTTGCCAACTATTGCCAGCTTATCTTTATTACCTTTAGTGACTTTTTTGGCAAGGAGGAAGCTAAAAGATATTGAGAGGGGTGGTTATTCAACTCCTATTCATGAAGAGACCCTTGAAGCCAACTAGGAGGGGGGCATTTTCAGTGTACACCTAATGAATACAATCTTATTGGGACCAGACAAGAAACCCTAGGATTAAAATGAGAACTTATCTTTTTTTTCGTGAATTGCGATAGGTGATTCTCCGCCGTGCCATGTGAACCTTGGTCTTATCTGAACAGGAATCATCCTTTCATTCGTATCATCAAATAAAATTGCTGAGCCTTTTCTTCTTGGAAGATTATCAAACATTGAGTTAAGACCTTCTCTCATATAGCTCTGCATTAGCATTGATAGTGCATCGATGTCTATTTTTGTTGTTATTCTATGGCTAAGAACCGTGTCGGATTGGGTCATTACATCAGTATGAATCTTACCTGGCTGTTGTGAGGCAAGTATTATGGAAATACCTGGTTGACGACCTTCTCTAAGTATTGTTACTAAAGGGTCTGTTGCCATTGTCTTACCTTCTCGGGGCATAAATTCATGCGCTTCATCAATCACCAGCCATACAAGTGGCATATCTTGTTTTGTGAATTCTTCATCTGAAGAAAAATAATGAACTGATTGATTAACTTCTTTAAATTCTTCTTTTTTCCTAGCCTCCATTCTTTGTTTGAATAGCTTTTGGGAAACTAATCCTGTAACAAGACATTTAATTTTCCAGCTGTTTGCCATCAAGGAATAACAAGAGACGTCTAACACTGTAACCTGGCCAGGAGCCGCTAGATCATTTAGAGGGGTGCCTTTGTTATCAAAAAGTCCCCAGTCTAGAGTGTTCAAAAACATGTTCTCAACTGCATCCTGCACGCTTTTTTCTGACCTGGTGTCTTTTTTCACAGTAGTTATTATATCTTCTATGCTGAAGTCAGTTTCTATATCCCTTAGTTGATTGATTGTCCTTTCTATTAGGACTCCCATGGGGCTTGTATTTGCGACATCAAAAGTTATGCACCAGTCGTCATTTGTAAGTTCAGAGGGCTTGATTGCAAATGGTGCATCTGAAGGAATGCCCTCTTCTACGAGCTTATCGTGGAATCCTGCGGGCGTGTATATTTTTACATCAAGCCCTTTCCCCTCAAGTCCCCATTCATTGAGCATCTTTTCCTCTTTTTGGTTTCCATATTTCATTGTCCAATAAATTCCCATGGTATCAAGTAGTATTATGCTTAAATTTTGTTTTACTTCCATTGGTAGTGAGGCCATTCCTTCTGCAACAACTCCCATTGTGTAGGACTTGCCTCCTCCTCTCTTACCACAAATGAAAAGCACGTGGCTTCTTACCATATCCATAAATACGTTATTTGAGAGAGAAGTCACTTGGCCCATCTTAACATATTGTTTTCCAAGGAAAATTGTCCCTTTTGATCCAAATTTTTCTCTATCCTTTTTTCCTCTTCCAATTATTATGTCAAACATATGGTCCTAACTTAATCCATATAATTTAAAAATTTATATAAACTCTTCAGGAGTAATAGAAAAATTAAAAAACTCGAGAATATTCGCTGGGCGAATGTATAGTAGATTGTATGGTAAATATAGAGAAGGTGATAATTTTGGCCGTTAAAAACGAAAAACACGGAAAGCATAAAAAACATTTCAAAAAGATAGAAAAACCTAAAGCCACAAAGAAAAAGAACAAGATTTCAAAAAGGAAAGAGGAACCTTCAGGGATTAAAAAGGAAGGTTCTGGGATGGCTCCAAAATCCAACTACAAGGGAATACTTGCTTTTTTGGCTGCTATAGTTGGATTAATTCTATTGATTTTCCTGGTTGTTTCTTTCCTAAATAGTCACAATGAAGGGAAATTACCTCAGCAAACCGATGAGGGAGTACTTGTTGCTTCGGTCAATGGTGAACCAATATACAGTAATGAGATTAGTGAAAGGATGAGGCTTTATCAATCTCAGTATGGTCCTTCATTCACAGAAGACGTGGTTATTAATGAGACAATTAAGGAAGTTCTTCTTTTGCAGGAAGCGGAAAATAAGGGTATTGAAGTAAGCAGAGGGGAAGTGGATTCTGCTGTGAATGATTGGCTTCAACAGTTAAGGCAATCTATTTCAGATGAGGATTTAGAGTATCTTTTGGCTGCTGAGAATCTAACGATGGACCAATATGTTAGTGAATTGAGGGAAAGTGTTAAAGTAAGAATCTTGATAACATCTTTATTGGATGAAGTAGTTCTTTCGGAAATCGATGATGCCTATGATTCTGGCAACATTACTGAAGACGAGTTGAGGAGTGAGTACGAAAGAAATGAGGATATTTATAATAAGGTAAAAGTTAGGCACATTCTAATCTGTCACGAAGATTCTCGGGATTGTGATGTTGATAGGTCCAGGGAGGAGGCAAGAGACCTGAGTGATGAGATCTGGACAAGGATAGTTGAAGGCGAGAGTTTTGCTAATTTGGCAGAAGAATACTCAGCTTGCCCTTCTTCTTCAGATGGAGGTGAGCTTGGTTGGTTTGTCAGAGGCCAGATGGTTAAAAACTTTTCAGATGCATCATTTGAATTGAACAAGAACCAGTTTACCAGGCCAGTTCCTACGGAGTTTGGTTACCATATCATTAAGTTGTTGGATGAGAAGAATACCTTTGAGGAATTAAAAGATGATGTTAGGCTTCAGATGGATTCCCGTCAGCAGGGCGAACTAGACCAGCAAAAAAGATTCGAGCAAGAGGAAGCAGTGGCCTCTTATGTTGATTCTTTATGGGAAGAAGCGGAGATTATTTTTCATAGAAAACAACTGAAAGAAGGTTTGGATTTGGAAAACAAGGAATAATTTAATTTTTTATTCATTTTCTCATTTCCGGACGTTTATTCTTATGTTCTACAGTTGAATTAATTTTTAAGAATTAACAAACCTATAGCTTAGCTTTTCTTCATAAGATTTATTTATTGTAGTAAAATGATAAAAAAATTGAATTTAAAAAATCCAAGTTATTGGTTTACAACTCTTCTGCAGTCATTATTACAGTTCTTGTTGATTTGGTCTTTTTGTCCATCCCTATCATAAACTTGATTCCAACTTTATCTGCTACGGCCGCATGATCTTTTTCAACAACACCATCAAACACTACAGCGTAAATGCCTGAGTTAAGGTTTTTTATTGTACTTACCAGCTCAGTTATTGGAACCTTTCCAAGAATATTCAAATCCTTATCTAGAACGTATGCCCCCCTGGTACCAATTAAATCTTCAATCATAGCAGACAGTTTCCCTTTTTCTGTTGTACTAAGATTGTTTTGCTGTGGACTCTGCTGTTGAGTTTTTTGTGCCTGGTACTGTGGTGTTTTTTGTTGTTTACCATCTTGTTTTTGTGACTTTTGTCCCTGGTTTCCGCTGTGGCTCTGCCTTTGGTTGTTCTGTTGTTGTTTGTGATACCTGTTGTTTCTTGAGTTATAGGAATGCTCTTGTTGGGTAGCGATATCCAGCTTGGCTTGTTCAGCTGAGATCTTGCTTCTTAAGGCCTTGTGGATCTCTTTTTTTGTTAATTCTTCAACTTCTTTACCTTCAGGGGCTTTTGTTACAAAGTCTATTTCAGAAGTTTCAAGAAGCTCTTTAACTATTGAATCTCCTCCTTTGTCACCATCAACAAAGACAGTCACTATTTTCTTGCTGCAAAGCTCTGGCAAACTTTCAGGTACTCCGGTTCCTCCCATGGCAACAGCATTTTTGAAACCGTGCTTAAGGAGGGTTAGAACGTCTGCTCTTCCTTCTACTACTATAATCTCGTCAGAGTCTTCAACTGAGGGACCTGCAGGCAGCCTTTCCCTTCCATATTCTGTTATTTCCATAACTCTTACTGAGTAGGCTACTTCGTCGGCGAGCTCCTGTGAATCAGGTATTGAACCATCCATCAGGTTTTTAAGCAATTCCTTTGCTCTCTCTGTAACAAGCTTCCTCTTTGACACCCTTACGTCTTCTATATCCTGAACCTTAATTTTAGCCGTGCACGGTCCTATTCTTTGTATAATCTCAAGAGCTGCACCTACTATGGCAGTTTCTGCCTTGTCCAGGCTGGAAGGGATTATTATGTTTCCTTGTGTTTTTCCTGATTTTGTGTCTGCATCAACTTCGATTCTACCAATTCTTCCGGAGCGTTGGAGTTCTCTTAATTCAAGGTCTGCACCAAGTAGGCCCTCCGTCTGCCCAAAAATTGCTCCTATCACGTCTGGCTTATCTACAACACCTGTGATTTGAATAGTTGCATGAATTATGTATTTTGATGATACAGGGCTTATTTTTCCCATTGTCTTACCTCCTATCTAAGTTGTGTTTCTGAAACTCACAAATAGAACAAGTATTTCCTTACCTAATTCGATTCATCCTGGGCCCGAAAAAGGCTTACTAATTGAAAAGGGCTAAAAAGTGATTAAATGATTAATGAAGGCTAAACTTGTTCTATTTACTTATTTAAACGTGTTTAAAAGGTTTGTTGCCCGTAAAACTAACTCCCAGCCTCCTAGCTTGACTTCGTCGTAAGCTCCACTGAGTACTCTCGTAACGGGCTGAAACACGTGGGGGTGGCTTGATTTCACAGCCAAAGAAGACTCTTCAGCTTAAAAAAGGACCCATCCACGTATTATTGATTAAACCGAGTGAAAATCTTTGAATATTTAAATTTTAATAATTTTTCAGATGTTTTATGTTATATGTTTGAGCTCGTGGGCTCACCGAAATCTTTTTAAAGGGCTCACAAATACTAGACCACATACAGGGGACGTAGCTCAGCCTGTGGAGTTGTTGACTCCGGCTAAGGAGAGCACTAGACTGAAGATCTGATGAGGCAGTTTGCCAATGATTATTGGAGATCTAGGTGTCCGGGGTTCAAATCCCCGCGTCCCCACTTCTTTAATCTGATTGCTGCGGGCGTAGCTCCTGGCACTGCGGTTTTCTATCTATGCATTTATTTATTGCCGAAAGATTTATTAACTAAGCGGCCTTTTCGTTAAACAGGAGGGATAATGCAACCGAAAATTGTTTTCTTTGGAACCGGCGGTGACGATATAGTCGTGGGTAAGCAACTTCGTTCTTCTGGAGGTATAGTGGTCCAGGTTCTTGATAATCAGTTCCATTTGGATCCAGGTCCGGGAGCTGTAGCCAGAGCTTATGACTATGGCGTAAATTTAAGAAACAATCTGGCGGTTTTGGTCAGCAACAATTATCTCAACAACTCTGCAGAAGTCAATTCAGTAATCTCAGCGATGAGTCTTGGCGGGCTTGATAGAAAAGGTGTTTTGATAAGCAGCAGAAGTGCCTATGAGGGTAACTCAAATATGGATTCCATGATTAATAGGTACTATAAGAATTTTTTAGAAAAGGATATTGTTCTCGAAGCGGGGAAACGGGTTGGTTTAAATGAGCTTGAAATCAGTGCTACAAGAACCAACAACGAAGATGAAAACGCCATAGGCTTTAAAATAATTACCCCTAGATTCTCGATGGGTTACGCTTCTGACACAGATTACACCAAAACTTTAGGAGATGATTTCAAGGGCGTGGATATTATGATCTTTAAATGCACCTATACGACCGATTCAAAAAAATTTGGCACTTTGGCACCCAATGATATAATAAAACTTTTACCGATAATAAAACCAAAACTTGCAGTGATTACTGGGTTTGGTATAAAGATGCACCAGATTGATGTGTTGAATGAAGCCAGGAATATACAAAAAAAAACGGGTATACAAACCATTGCCGCAAGTGATGGGATGGCTCTTAATCCTGTTTCTTATTCGGTAAATCTAAGGCAAAGAACATTGTCCTATTTTAAAACATAAATTATATAAATGTGTTTTTTCAGATTTGTTTTATCTCAATTTAATGGGAGATCTTTTGTGGTGTCAAATGGTTTTAAGATGATAAATATTAAAAGAGGCCAGACCAGCGTGGAATTCTTGCTTTTAGTAGGGTTAGTTTCCCTTGTACTCATGGCTTCACTCACACTACTCTTAAATTTTGCAAGAAGTTCAACAGATGAAATTGTTATTAACCAGATTGACACAATTGGGAAGAAAATAACTGACAATGCAGAGATGCTCTCTGTGTACGGCTATCCTGCAAGGAGAGTGCTTGATTTTTCATTTCCTGAAAATTTGAATAACCTTACAATCGCAGGTGGAAAAACACTTTATTTTAATGTTGCCCTTACAGAAAGAACAACTTATATGGGTTTTTATTCCAATGCAAATATTAGCGCAAATTTCAGTGAAAGTGATTTTACCAAAGGTGATAAAAGATTTTTACTAAAGGTTTCAGAATGCGAGGACAAGGTAATGATTGAAAGATGGTAGTTGGAAAAAAATCTCAGGTTGCCATAGAATACATACTCTTAATAGCTTTCATTATGATGGTTACAGTGTTTATGACTTATGTGATAGGTGGACAGATAGTGAGTGTTCAGAAAGAGAACAACGAAAAAACTTCGAGAAATGTAAGGGAAGTCATTATGAAACACGTGGAATTGGCTGAGATTGCAGGGAGTGGTTTTGAAACTGCCTTCTCCTTACCTCTTTATGTAGGTGGTCGGAACTATTCATTGAGTATTGAAGGGGATTCTATTTTGGTCGTTGATTTTGGATTCCATGATAGCGGCTATGCCGTTGGGGATGATATAATGGGGAATTTTTGCTTTAATGATAGCAGAACTCATAATGAGATAGTTGTGAGAAATGTGGACGAGATCATAGAGATATCCTCGTGCTATGATTGTAACATCTCCTATCAGGAATGCAAGAATGCTCAATTGATCAACTCAAGTTGTGGTACACTGGAAGGCTGGGAGATAAACGAATGTCAAAAATATTGCTTATGCTAAAAATCTTTGTAATCAGTTCTTATTAGGGGGATTATTATCCATATGTTCACGCCTTATTACTTAATCTCTTCTGTTCAATATCAAACTCTTTTTGTAAGAGGGATTGATTGACTATAATTAGTGGCTTTGTCACCATAGAAAGGTCTCCCATCATTTGTTAGGTAGGTTAACTCGATTGCTGTTTCCACATCTTTTAAATGGGTTCCTTCATATGAATTTTCCTGTCCAGATGTGTTTTTTATTCCATAATTTTGATCTTTTAGTATCTTGGCAGAGATGTAATCTCCTTCTCTCACGGCCGTAGGCCCAACAAATCTGAGGATTCTTGTCGGAACAGACTCATTATCAGGTTTTACCACTAACGTCCTCTTAGAATGAACTTCATAAAAAGGCGTACGAGAAGTACTGTGAATGCCAGATTTAACGGCCAAATCCTCTGGTTCTTCATCCAAAATATTTTGAACAACAAAATTTTCTGTAACCAAAAAATCATCTAAATTTTTTCCTGTCATCTATTCCACCCCTGATAATATGTTCTTTTAAAACAACTTATTCACGCTAAAATTTTGTAATATTTAAATTTGATTATTCCACTGGTGTGTTCACCAGTGGTTTAATTTTATTGTCATAACAAAGTGGAATAATCAGGCAGCGCAAACCAGCGCCAAGCGACAGTCTGTTTGTTAAGCTGCTGGGTTCAAGGAAGCCTTGAACCAGCGTGAAGCAACAGACTCTTTGTTCAGCTTCACTGGGTTAATAGATGTTACTATTAACCTTCCGAGGAAATCTATACTATCAGTCTATTGACCGATAGTGCAGATTTCCGATTGACATTAACTTTTAGTGTTTTGTGCTGGTTTAACCTTTAACTATACTGTCTTCTTAAACAAATGGCAATAACTATTTATAATCTTATGACTTACCAACTTCCTATGGATTTTTTTGAAAGTGAGTTTAAGTCATACGTTGATTCGATAATTAAGCAGGAATTGAAGAAGGCGAAAAACAAGGAAATCTTAATTTTGGGATTCAGTTCAAGAGGAGTCGAGAGTTATGCGAAAAAGAGGCAAGGCATAAAAAAGATTGGAAAGTTTTTTTATAAAGGGAAGTTTGATCCTTCTAATTTTTTTGATTTTGCCAAAAATCAGGTAGGAAAGTTTGATGTTATTTTTGATGTGGGCTTTAGTGCTCACCTGTACAAAAGCAAGCTTAGTCTTTTTTATACTTACAATTCAAGGATTCTTAAATTTGGAGGTAAGTTCTATTCTTTTGTTTTGTCATCTGATTCTGAAGTTTGCAAAAGTAGATGTCCTATAAGGCAATGGAGCCATTTTGGGAAGCATTATATTAGGTTTGTATCTGAAAGGACTCTAAAGAGTACTATTCAAGCCAACTTTAGGATAGAAAGTTTACAGAAAAAGTTTTTTGATGAAAATGTATTTTTTCAGGTGATGGCGTTTAACGACATGGAGAAATTCTAGTGTGGTGATTTTAAAAATAAAACAAAATATTTTTATATGATGTGTTTGCCCCCTCCCACTATGAAACAGGCAGTTATAATTAAGAAACAATTCCTTCTACTGCTACTGCTGTTGCTGCTTTGAGCAGCCCTCATTGTTTTTTCTTGAACAGGTCACACACTTATGGACCTTATTCTGATTTCCTTTTGAAATTTAAATGGAAGAAAAAACAATGAGAAGATAAAAGCAAGGTAGAAGAAGGAATATTGGTACAGGGTTATTTCCCTTCCAAGAAATTCAGTATAGTTATGCTGTGGGTTTCGGCGGTTGTTTTGAAAAAATTTAGCAAGGATATGTTTAGAAAAATATTGATGTGGAGGGAGATAAAAATGGCAAAAGATGAAAATAAAGTAATTGTTTTTGATACAACCTTAAGAGACGGTTTACAGGCAACCGAAGATGTGCTTGCTGAGGATAGGATGAAGATTGCTTATGCTCTGAGGGATTTAGGGGTTGATGTGATTGAGGCTGGGTTTCCCGCATCATCAAGAGAAATCTATGATTCGGTGCACGATATAGCCAAAAAAATCGGCACTAAAGAAGGACCTGTAATATGTGGGCTTTCAAGGATTGCTGAAGGGGATATAAAAAAGGTTGCAGACGCCATAGAGCCTGCATATAATAAGAGAATCCATACATTTATTGCGACAAGTGACCTTCATATAAAATACAAATTTAATTCCACCAGGAAGGAAATAATGGGAAGGGCAGTCAAAGGAGTGGAATACGCGAAGACATTAGCTGACGATGTGCAGTTTTCTCTCGAAGATTTTGGAAGGACTGATGATGACTATGCAGTAAACATTATTGACAAGGTAATTAATGCAGGTGCAACAACAATAAACCTGCCTGATACCGTTGGCTACCTTAAGCCCCAGAGATTTCACGAAAAGGTGAAATATGTAATTGATAATGTGAGGTCAATGAACAGAGATGCAATTTTTTCTGTACACACTCACAATGATAGGGGGCTTGCAACTGCAACGACAATTGCGGGACTGGAGGCAGGTGCAAGACAAGCGGAAGTAACAATAAATGGTATAGGTGAGAGAGCTGGGAATGCTGCTTTGGAAGAACTTGTATTTAATATGCACAGGGGAGATATACACGACACCTCAGGAAACAAACTTTATGTCTGTATTGATTCTGCAAAAATAGGACCTACGAGCAGACAGGTAAGCGAAATAACTGATATGATGGTCCAGCCAAACAAAGCTGTTGTTGGGGAAAATGCGTTTTACCATAGTGCAGGAATCCATCAGGACGGGATGCTTAAAAACAGGGACACATATGAGATTGCAAAACCCTTGGACTATGGGATGGAATCAGTCCTGGGATATAATGGTCAATCAGGAAGAAAAGCAATCATGCATAAATATAAATCTCTCGGGTTTGATGTGGATAATAAAGACAATGAACAAGTCAATTTCGATGAAGTTGCAAACACTTTCTTCGAAATAACAGGGAATGCCATGAAAAAGCCTGACGATGCGGATTTTATAAGGGCATATTACAAAGGGGAGGAAATACCAAAACACTACAGCCTTAAGAGCTGTCATTCTATTGTTGGTGTTGTAGATAAAATAGGTGTAGTTGTGAATTTCATGGAAGGAGAAACCCTCAGACAGGAATATGCTGAGGGGAACGGACCGGTTGACGCGGCAATCAACGCCATAAAAAAGGTAGTGTTTCCTGAAACCGAAATAACCGAATTTAAAGTTGCTGCCGGCGACCGGGGTTCCTATGCTGAAGGGTATGCTAATTCAACCCTTAAAAAGAATGGCTGGGAAATCAGAGGACAGGGAAGAAATACTAACATTGTAGACAGCGGAATTGAAGCTTTTCTTGACGGCTGCAACAGGCTCAAATATATCGATGAGAGAATTCCTAAGAAAAGTTGATTTTTCGTTATTTAATTCTCTTATTTTTTTAAGGGATTTAATTCAGCTCAAATCTGAATGTCATAATTCCATTTAATTTGGGTTTCTAAACTTTCTAAAATATGCCAAAAATAGATATATATTTTTTATGGAAAAGTATTCTTTGCTGGGACACATTTAGCTGCATTATGAATTTTATACCCCCTAATTTCTCAATTTTACTAATGGATTAATCCCTTCATGTGGTAGTGGAGTAATAACCCAAAAACATAAATATACTTTGTTTTTTTATCTTAGCCATGGATTATAAAAAGTTGGGTCTTAGATGTGGGCTAGAGATTCATCAGCAATTAGATGGCAAAAAATTGTTCTGTAATTGTCCGGTTAGAATCAATGATGGTGAGCCTGACGCAAGTATAAAAAGGAGACTAAGGGCTGTTGTTGGTGAGACTGGTGAAATGGATGAGGCGGCATTGCATGAGCAGGAAAGGAAAAAGGTTTTTGAATATAATTTCTATGATGATTGCTGCTGTCTTGTTGAGTTGGATGATGAACCACCGCATAAAATGAATTCTGAGGCAATAATTACTTCTTTAATCGTATCAAATTTTCTTAATGCGAAGATTGTTGATGAGGGCCAAGTTATGAGAAAGACCGTTGTCGACGGCAGCAATACTACGGGATTTCAAAGAACCACTCTTATTGCGATGGATGGTATACTGGAAGGTAAAGATGATCAAACAAGAATAGAAACCATTTGCTTGGAGGAAGATTCTGCAAAAATTGTTGAGAGAGGGGAGGAGTGCGATGTTTACAATCTCTCAAGACTTGGTATTCCACTAATAGAAATAGCTACAGCTCCCGATATAAAAACTCCCGAGGATGTAAAGGTTATTGCTGAAAAAATAGGGGATATTTTAAGAAGCACCGGGAAGTGTAAAAGGGGGCTGGGCACGATTCGCCAGGATGTAAATGTTAGCATAAAAAATGGGAACAGGGTAGAAATAAAAGGAGCCCAGGACCTAAAAATGCTGCCTTTGATTGTCGAGCAAGAAATTAATAGGCAAATATCTTTGCTAGAAATCAGGGATATGTTAAATGATGATATTAAAGGTGAAATTGTCGACCTTTCCGATATATTTCTTAAGACTGATGCCAAGGTTATCAGCAAGGCCCTTAAGAAAGGGGGGGTTGTTTTTGGCATGAAGCTTGAAGGTTTTGCCGGGGTTATTGGAAAAGAGGTTCAGGTAGACAGAAGGTTGGGGAGCGAGTTTTCCGATTATGCAAAGGTAAAGGCAGGTGTTGGAGGAATTTTCCATTCTGATGAACTGCCTCACTATGGGATAAGACAAGAAGACGTTGATTTAATAAGGAAATCGCTAAAATTGGGTGCAAATGATGCTTTTGTACTGGTTGCAGACTTGACTGAAAAGGCTGAGAATGCCCTTAAGGCTGTTGCAGCCAGGGCAGGTATGGCTAGAAAAGGTGTACCAAAAGAAGTGAGGAAAACCAATCTTAATGGAAGCACAAGCTACCTAAGACCTATGCCAGGCGGGGCCCGTATGTATCCTGAAACTGATGTCATGCCTGTTGAAATGAATTTTGATTTTGAGCTTCCTGAATTGATTGAAGACAAGGCAAGAAGGTATCAAAAAGAGATGGGCCTTTCTTTTGATCTGGCAAAGAGTATTTCAAAATCTGATTTTAATGATTTGTTTGAGAGACTATGCAATGAGAAAGGCCTTCTGAAGCCCTCCTATGTTGCAGAAATTCTGGTATCTTTTCCAATTGAGATTTCAAGGGACTATGAAGGTGCCGAGCCAGCTCTAGTTAAGGAGAAGGATTTGGAGAAAATATTTGATGAAGTATCTAAAGGGAATATTTCAAAAGCCTCAGTAATGGATTTAATAGTGGATGTTTCCATGAGCAGGGGGCTCAACATTGAAAAATATAAGAACGTTTCAGATGATGAATTGGAAAAGGGAATAAAAAGAATTATAAATGAAAACAGGAAGGCTCCATTGGGAGCGATAATTGGAATGGTTATGAAAGAATTTAATGCAGACGGTAAAAAAGTAAAGGAAATAGTAAAAAAGCATAAAGGTGAAGAGTAATGTACGAATTTTTAGGGAATCTTACGCTGGACCATTGGAGCGGTATAGTCGTGGTAGTACTTTTAAGTTTATTCTCTTACTTTAATAGGGATAAGGTTAAGATTCAGCCTATTTTAGGTTATCTTGTATACATAATACTATTTCCAACGAAATACGGTTTGGGTTTAATGGATAGGATAGCTAACAAATATCGTGAGCTTGTCAAACTTTATGGTTATATATCAATAGGTATTGGTTTCTTGGGGATGCTTTTTATTACATTAACTTTTTTTATTACAGTTTTGATGTGGATATTCAGGCCAGCTGCTGAAGAGGCAAGTTTTGCTCTTGTACTGCCCTTTACTAATGTTCCTGGGATTGGGTATCTTTCTTTCTGGCATTTTTTCATCTCGATTTTTGTATTGGCTTTCTTTCACGAGCTTGCTCATGGAATTGTTGCCAGGGCCCATAATTTAAAATTAAATTCAACAGGGTTTGCCTTGTTGGGCGTGATTGTACCGCTATTTCCTGCAGCGTTTGTCGAGCCTGATGAAAATAAAATGAAAAAGCAAAAAGATGTTGTTCAGTATTCGGTTTTTGCTGCAGGACCAATGGCGAATATGGTTCTGGCCTTTATTTTTGGTCTTCTTTTTGCTTTTGTATTTGCGCCTATAGAGACAGGGATGACCGAGCCCATTGGTTTCACTTATGAAGTGATTGATGAGGAGTTATATCCTTCAGTAGAAGCGGGTCTTCCAGCGGAGGGGATAATTTCTTCTGTGAATGGCAAAGGAGTAAACGATTACTCGGATTTTGCAAGGGAGATGGGTTGTGTCTCCCCTGGTGATTCAATTACTTTGGGGATAGATGATGAGAATTATCATCTAACAACCATTGAACATCCTGAAGATGATATCGATTTAGGATTCATAGGTATCACACCTATACAGAATGAAAGAAGGATTATTGATGAATATGAGGGTTGGAAAGCCAGCACTTTCAGTTGGTTTACAAGCCTTTTCAAATGGCTTTTTTTGCTGAACTTTGCTGTTGGCCTTATTAATCTGCTTCCAATGGGGCCTGTTGATGGAGGTAGGATGTTTGGTCTTGCCCTTGAAAAAATTATGAAGGATAAAGAAAAAGCAAAGAAAATATGGGCCTTTGTAGGTTTTGTGTTCCTGGCAATAATAATTCTTGGCCTTTTCATAACGTATGTAGGTAATCCTCTTTTGCTTTTTAATTGATTCTATCCTTAAATAATTCCATTCACTAATTTAGGGGTGGCAATTTTTGACTTATCTTTTTAAAAAGGTTTTTTACTTTCAGAATTCTTCGGTATATAAGATGGGCGTCGAACTTTCTATCTATTTTCTTTTAATACCATCTCTTTGGCTTTCCGTCTGTATTCAGCGTATTTATCTTCCGGAGAATACTTAGGGGGTTTTAGACTTATTGTTTTCTCTTTACAACCACAGATTTCTTTCATGGTGTAAATCTCACATCTCCTGCAAAAAAGAATGTGTCTGGCCATCTGCTCTACCTTTTTCTTTTAAACTCTAGGTGTCCTTTGCATTTTTCCAAAGAACTATCTATTGTGGAAGTTGTTTTCTTCAGTAGAGTTTCAGCTGATTTATATTCATCTGCTTCAACTCTAAGATCATACTTTCCTGCTCCCATATAGGTTATTATTATTTTTTCTTCATCATGTTTTCTTGCTGCCAGTAGAGCTTTTTTTATCTTTTCAACGCCGTCCGGCTCATATAAAACTATTGAATACCTGCCTTTTAACTCAACCGTTGGGAGCTTTATTCTTTGTAGGACTAATTCTTTTAATTGTTCAGTTATCTTCTTTGGCAAGCCTAAAGAATCCAAGGTTGCATTGCCTGCGACAACTTCTTCAAACAAATCTGATAAATATTCATATTCCATGTTTTGAGCAATACTCCTATGAAACTCCTTAACATCCTTTTTATTATCCTTTGCAACTAATTCTATTATTTTCTCCGCTTTCATCTCTTTTTTCATCTGCTCCATCTTTTTCCTGTGTTGGTTTTTATTAACACGTCTGAGGGAGAGGTCTATGTGACCCTTGCTTTCATGAATGCGGAGAACAACACAAACAATTTTTTTTCCTTCTTTAACATAATCTCTTATGTTACGTATTCTTCCCGGAGAAATCTCTGATATATGGAGCATACCACTTTTCTCATACTCGTCCAAATTAACAAACACTGAATTGAATTGTATCCTTGTAACCGTACATATAACCAGTTCAGATTCTTCTGGATACCCTTCTTTTTTAAGAAGCATTATTCGAGAACCTCCAAGACTCTGCCTTTTATCTTAGATTTCCCGCCAGTTGGTTCTGAGAGGGGTTTATCGCAGACAAGGCACTTAACAGATGTGGAACTTTTTCCAAAAATTATCTGTTCGTTTTTGCACTTTGGGCATCTAACTTTTATGAATTTGCTTGTTGACTCATTTATTTGTCTCATTATTATGCACCTATATGTATTACTTTTTCCTCAGAAATTGCAGACCATTTAAAAAATTTTAGGTTTTATCGATTTTTTAGAGTCTGGCTTTTTTTGCGCCACTTAATTCACGTTTTCTAGGGTTTTCAATAAAAAAATTTAAAAATCCCGTAACAAAAACATTTATATAGTATCGAATGAGAGAAGTATAAAAACAAGGAGGCTGATAAAATGTTAGTGGTCAAATCTAAGCTTAAGGAAGCTGTAGGAGAATGTAATCTGTCTGGAGATTTTGCAGAGGCCCTTGATAAAAAGGTGGAAGAGCTTGTAAAAAAAGCGGCTGAAAGGGCAGAAAGCAATAACAGGAAGACTGTGATGGCTAAAGATCTTTAGTCAATTTTTTATTTTTTATAATTTTTGGAGAGTATTCGAGTTTTCTGATATTAATAGATGGGCTTTTGTTTTCCGAGTCCTGTTTGTTCTTTTTGCTGGTGATTTCTTCCATTGCTTCTTTGGTGTAATCTTCTACCATGCTTTCAATGGATTCGTTCTCGTACTTTGAGAATTTATCAATAAACTTCAACACTTTACTCCTTTTATAAGTCATATTTATTTCCTTTTTTCAGCTTTAGGTAAGGTATGTTGGAGCTATCATCTTCAGGGGGCTTAGGTGCCTTATTCTTTTTAATTTCTCCTGGCTCATTCATCGGCATTTTTGGTGTTGGAGCGTTTTTGTTGCGCTCTCTCAGTTGTGAAATGTCATCATCTTGCTTACTGCTTTCTTCTTTATTTTCTTCTTCTGGAAATAACTTTTCCATTTTTGAAATTATTTTCTTATTTTGCTTAATCACTTCTTCTATTTTTTCTTCCTCTCCTTTTTCTTCCTTTAATTCAGTTGTTGCATTACTTATTATTTTGGTTAAGTTTCTAATGGCTTTATGCAGTTGCTCTACTGAGTTATTAAGAATTTTTATCTTCTCTTCGCTAATAATTGTTTCTCCCACGCCCAAAGTTCTAATCTCTGTGGATGTGTTTTTTGGTTCCGAATCTTTCAGGTTATTTTTTGTGTTGTTTTTGCTACTCACTTTTCTATTTTTTCCGGTCTTTTTAGTTGAACTACTTGTTTTTTTGGTTTTTTCAACTGTCATTTTGTCCTCTTTTTTTTTAGCATCGATTGCGTAAAAGGAAATATCTTCCTTATTAGCTTCCAGAATTTTTTTTCTTTTTTCGAAGCCTTCTTTTCCTTCCCTGATTAATAAGGATAGGTCATCGCTTTTCAGATTTTTCAATCCTGTCTTGAGGGCGTTCACTTTTCTATCTAATTCATTTCCTTCAAAAGAATCCATTCTTTGCTTAAGTTTGTCAAGCCCTTCCTTGTAACTTCTTTTATTCATTTGAGAACCTCACTACTCCACCAAAACCTGGATTTTAGTTTAAATAGTTTTTGGTTTATAAAAATTTTTTCACGAATAATTAAAGTTACGACAAAGAAATATCAATAATATTTTTAAATAGATGGTTATTTTCGGCTATAAATGTCAAAAATCCACAAAATAGTCCTGGATACTAACTTTTTAATGATTCCTGGGCAATTTGGCGTTGATATTTATAAAGAGGTTGAAAAAGCCGTTTATGGCAAGATTGAAGTATTTATATGTTCCGGCAGCTTAAACGAGCTTGCTAAGATAAGTGAGAGCGGAAAAGAGTCGGATAAAAAAGCAGCAAATATTGCTCTGAAGTTGGTCGAAAAAAAAAAGATTCAAATATTACCTACAGAGACAGAGCATGTGGATGACAAATTGGTGGAGCTTTCACAGGAAGGCTATATTGTGGCTACACAGGATTTGGGTCTTAAGAAAAGGTTAAAAAGGTATATTTATTTGCGTCAGAAAAAGTATGTTGAGATGAGAGGAGTAACTGATTAAAATGTTTTATAGGACAAAGATTCAGGACCATATAAGGGTCCCGCCCGAAAAGTTCAATCTTGAGCTTAATGATGCGGTGATTGGGACGATAAAGTACAAGTACGAAGGATATATTTCAAAGGATTTAGGAATCGTAATCGATGTCTCGAAGATAGGTGAAATTGGCCAAGGAGTTATAATACCTGGCGACGGAGCCCCATATTATAAGGTAGACTTTGAATTGCTCACTTTTAAACCTGAGTTACAAGAAGTAGTTATGGGAAGAATAAGGGACATCGCTGATTTTGGTGGATTCCTGTCGATAGGCCCAACTGAAGGTATGATACATATAAGCCAGACGATGAATGACTATGTTTCCTTTGGGAAAGATAAGGTATTGCTTGGTAAGGAAACAAAGAGGAACCTAAAGATAGGGGATTTATGCAGGGCAAGAGTGATAGCGATAAGTTATAAAGATCTTTCAAACCCAAAAATTGGTCTTACAATGCGTCAAGAGGGCATGGGCAAGCTTGAATGGCTCGAAGAAGAAGAGCAGAAGAAAGGTAAATAAAAATGAGTAAAAAAAAAGTTTGCAAAAAGTGTAAAATGTTTGTTGAAGGTGATCAGTGTGCTATTTGCAAGACTGAAACCTTTTCCACGAACTGGATGGGAAGATTTACAATAATAGATCCTAAGAAATCTATGGTTGCAAAGAAAATGAATATCCAACACAAGGGAGAGTATGCCATAAAGGTAAGGTAAAAATGGAAATAGATATAGTTAAAGAAAAAGAAACCCCTTTACTTTCTAGAAAGAGGGTTACTGCTTGGGCAAAATACGAAGGTAGCACTCCTTCCAGGGTTGATACACTGAAGGAGTTTTCAAAGAAGATTAATATCAAGCCTGAAAAAATTGTGATTAAGCACATGTACACAAGGTTTGGTCAACAGGATGTTAAGATTATAGCTAATGTTTATGATGATATTGATACCTTAAAAAGGCTGGAGCCAAAGGAGCTGATAGAAAAGCATAAGGCTGTGTGGGATCAGAAAAAGACTGAAGGCGGGGAGAAGAAAAAAGAAGGCCCGGCAACTGATTCGAAGGAATCAGCCTCGGGTGAGGGTCCCGCTTCAGAATCCGCTTCAGAATCAGAATCGTCTGAAGACTCAAAGGAATCAGCTTCGGGTGAGAGTCCAGTTGCAGAATCCGCTTCAGAATCAGAATCGCCTGAAGATTCAAAGGAATCAGCCTCGGGTGAGAGTCCAGTTGCAGAATCCGCTTCAGAATCAGAATCGCCTGATGCTGACGAGGGAAAAGAAGAGGATACAAAAACTAAAAAGACTGAAGAAACAACCAGCAATGGAGAGTAAAAATGGCTAAGAAAAAAAGAAATCCTAAAAGAACCAGCAAAGTTAGCAACAATTATTCTGGTTCGGATAAACTTGAGAGAAAAAATAAGTCCTGTCCTAAGTGTGGTCCTGGTGTTTTAATGGCCAACCACAAAGATAGGAAGACTTGTGGCAAGTGCAATTACATGGAAAAAAACTAGAAGTTAATTTAATCAGCTTATTTCTTAATTTTGCTTTTTGTTGCTTTTTCCGAAATAATTGCGCTATTCCCTGTAGGATCTTCAAGTGTTATTTTTAGCTTGTCTTTGCCCTGCATTACTTTCATAATCTTTTTGATTAGATTTTTTGCCTTTTTCTTTTCCTCTTTTTCCTCTGAGTTGTCTCTTACCGATTCAATAACATCTTTTGCTCTAACTAATAATCCTTCGATATTAGTTACATAACCTACAGAGGCAACACCCGGTTCAATAGTGAGTATCCTTGGCAATTTTACAGTGGCCTGTGCGGATTTCACCATCCTGACACCCAAGTCTTCTTCGGATTCAATCTCAAACGTGTATTTTGCGGGCTCATGTTCTTCGGCCGGCTCCACATCTGATTTTTTATATCCACAATGATTACATCTCATTGAGAAAAGAAAAACTTTTCCAAAGTATGAAACATCCCTCTCCTGCTCTGTCAAGGTAAGCTCTTCTTTTTCACACATAGGACAAATCTGATTGTGTATTACTGTTGGTTCTTCCTCTGCCATGAAAAAGCAATAAAATAGAAAATTTATATAATTTTCGATTGGTATCTGAAAATCCAACAAGAAAATTGAATCTGGCTTTTAATCAATAGACCTTCTTGGACAATACCTAGGATAAATTTAAATATGTTCTGTGTTAAACGGCTGCTGATGAAACTGCTTTATCAATCTATTGAAAATGTTACTGATTTTTTCGATGGACAAATCAGGGAAATACCTTTGTTTGAAAATGGGAAAAAACTTCCTCCGGGGGTTGCTGCGGTGTGTAGGTATGATAGAGGATATATTGCTGTTGCCGGGCCATTATCAGTTGAGGATGGTTTGCAACACTTCCTTGAACATGAATTGATTCATTGGATGGAAAGAGATATGGATGTATATTTTGATGGGGCAGCCTATCCTAATCATATGCTTCACCTGATGTATCACGGAGACTGGGAAAAAGAAAGGTTGTATGATATGTGCGGTGACATAGAGCGGGCGAGGAAGTTATGCAACAGGAAGGATATAAAAGGGATTCTTGAATCTGTGGATATTAGTCCTGATAGAGAAAACATATTAAGTATTGAAACTATATTAAATGAGAGGGGGGGGTTCAACAAGTACGATCATAAACTTAATTTTGCCTTTGAATTCTTAGATGAACTTTACAATAACCTTACTGCAATTTATTTAGCAGAGAGGTGTCCCCCTAAAAAATCCGTTGAATTTCTTGAGGGTATTCATAAGAAAAGCGGAATTGATGATTATGACAGGATTTTGGAAGTGATTAATAATTGATTAGATGGAACTGGAATCTTGAATCTTCTGGGAAAAATTGCATAATTTTTAAATACCTTTTCTCTTTTTGCTTAGTTCATGAATCCAGAGATTCTTGCTCCGGCGGGTAATTGGGAAATGCTTTCGGCTGCCATAAACGAAAGGACTGACGCGATATATTTTGGAGTAGGAAAGCTAAATATGAGGGCTAAAGCTAGAAACTTCAGTATAGATGACATTCCTGAAATCGCCATTAGATGCCACGATAATAAAATAAAAGCCTATCTTGCTATAAATACTATTGTTTATGATTATGAGGTTGAAGAGATTGAAAAGATAATCAGGGAGGCGTCTCGATCAAAAATTGATGCCATAATCTGCTGGGATTTGGCAGTTCTTGCTATTGCGAAGAAAAACAACATGTCCGTTCATATATCTACCCAGGCATCCGTAGCAAATTCACTTGCTATAAAGGAATATGAAAAGCTAGGGGTGTCGAGAGTAATTCTTGCCAGGGAATGCTCCCTTGAACAAATAAGAAATATGAAAACCGGTTTGGAGATTGAATCATTTATTCATGGGGCCATGTGCGTTGCAGTTTCAGGCAGATGTTTCATGTCTCAATATTTGTATGGCAAATCTGCCAACAGGGGAGAATGTATTCAGCCCTGCAGAAGGAAATATAAGGTAAAAGATCCTGAAACAGGTGAAGAATTAGAGCTTGATAACCATTATGTGATGTCGCCTAAGGACTTATGTACGATAGATATAATTGATAAACTGATTGAGTCGAATATAAGTTCCTTTAAGATAGAGGGTAGGAATCGTTCTCCCGAATATGTGAAAACTACTGTAAAAGTATACAGGGAGGCGGTAGAAGCCCACAAAAATGGTCTATTAACTCCCAAGCTGAAACACAAACTAAAGGAGGAGCTGAGAACCGTTTATAACAGGGATTTTTCAAGTGGTTTCTATCTTTCCACACCTATTAATCAATGGTCGGATTCATATGGTAGTAAGGCCACAAAAGTCAAGGAATATATAGGTAAGGTAACAAACTATTATAAGAAGCCTGAAGTGGCAGAGATAAAAATAGAAACTTCTGGTCTAAATGTGGGTGACGAAATACTTATACAAGGCCCTACTACCGGGAGCATGGAAATTAAGGTAGATTCGATACAGCTTAATGATTCTCCTGTAAAAAAGGCCTATAAAGGACAGGTGATTGGTTTACCTGCTGGCCTTACCAGAAAAAATGACAAGGTTTACACATTCAGATACAGACCTGATTAGTCCACTTTTTTGGTCTTTATATTCAATGGCTTGATTCTTATTTGCCGAATGAAAAAAGCTTCTTAAAAAACCCTTTTTTCTCTGGTTCTTCTGTGTTGCCTTGTGGGTTTGGAGGTATGCTGGGTTCATTTCTTTCCCTATCATTACCTATTTCCCCTGTTGTAGTACTTGTATTTTCTCCGGAAATTTGCGGTTCTTCTGTTTGATTATCCTGCTTGTTTGCTTGCATCTGGGATTCAAAACCTTGCTGAAGATTTGTCTCCTTTACCTCGGTGAACTTATCCTCACTTATCCCACTTTCTTGGGCGTATGGATTCTCTCCAGACTCACTTGTCTGGAAAGGTTGTTCTTCTTCTTTATCCGTGGCATTCTGATTATCTTCTGTTCCTTCTGAAGAGCCCTCTTTAGGCTGGAAATCTTGGTCGTTTGCTCCTATCTCATTTTCTACTCCGGTTTCTTTTTGAAGCTCATCCTTTCCTTCCTCTTGTTGAGGTTTTTCTTCCAATTCTTCGGGTTTCTCAAGTTCTTCTTGCTTTAGTTCTTCGTCACCCTTGTTATCTTCTTCTTTATTTGTGGAATACAGATTATCTCCTGTTTCTTCTGAAGAGTCCTCTTTAGGCTGGAAATCTTGGTCGTTTGCTCCTATTTCATTTTCTACCCCGGTTTCTTTTTGAAGCTCATCCTTTCCTTCCTCTTGTTGAGGTTTTTCTTCCAATTCTTCGGGTTTCTCAAGTTCTTCTTGCTTTAGTTCTTCTCCTGCTTCCTCTATCTCTTCTGCGAAGGTATCTTTTCTCTGCTCGTCTTCAAAACTTCCGCCATCTTGACCTTCTTCTAATCCAGGATTACTCCCAAGTTCCCTGCCCTCTTTGGCAAGATTCATCTCAGCAGACTCTCCTGACGCCAGGTCTTGGTTATTTGACTTACTCAGGTCCTCTGTGGCACCTTCCTTTTCTTTTGCCCTCTGGACGTTGAAGTAATTAATCTTTTTTATTATCTCACCCATATGAACTCTTCTTTTTAACTCGTCTATCCTCTCTTCAACTATTCTCATGGTTTCTTCTATATCTTTTGTTCTTTCCAGCTTAAGAGCAAGGGTTTCGTCACCAATAGAATTCTTAACCCATTCACTATAATCGTTTTTTTCTTCATTGACATGATGGCTGAAAGTTTCCTCATCCATATTCTTTAGTTTCTCGTAAAAACTTTCCAAGCTTTCAATCTCTTCACCATCTTTTGTCTTGAACTTCTCGCTTTCATTGACGGGTGATAATCTTTTTTTTGATTCTTCAGGCATTTTTTCCCCCATAACTGATTTTTGGTTTATACGTTTTTTACTATATGCTTCAAAAGTTTCATTTGAAAATCATATTTTTCCTTTGTATCCATAAGACTTTCGGCGAGTTCAATCTCGTCCAAAACATCCTTGAGCCAATTTGAAAAATCGTTTTTACTTTCATTCACATGATAATAAAACACGCTGTCATCAATATTGTCCATTTCAATCGCCAACTCTTTGACGCTGCTTATTACATTTCCATCATTTAGAACGAAACTTCTGTGTTCGGGAAGCTTTCTTTTAAGCTTATTAATCTTTTTTGTTTTTTTCTTACTTTTAGTAGTTTTACCGGATTTGACCATTAAACTCACCTCTTTTTAATAGCTTTGGACAAAATGATATAAAAATTTTTCCTATTTTCGCCCCTTTTTGAGGACACTTTTACTTGGTTTCTCAGTTATTTTTATTTTTTCTATCTTGGCATTAGCCCGCAAAACAATGTCATTTAGTATGTTCATGTATGCAACAAAAGCTTCATATGGGCTAGTGTATGGGTTGAAATAATTATGGATCAGGCCGTCAGAAAGGGACTTGGTACTCATATAGTAAAAATGGTCGCTGGTGGTAAGCCATCTCCAGTCTTTTAGGAGATCTTTATCTTTGCTTTTTTTTACAGCTTCTTCCATGCCATATAATTCTTCTAAAGAATTAATCTGCATGGGATTTCCTGTCCAGGCAGAGACATCCCTTTCGACATCTGCCCATGAGAGAAAATTATGCATATCTACTTCACCCTTGATAGGGTGTTTGTCAATTATTTCACAAGGGGTGAAAAATAAATCATTGTTATTTAGTACAGCTTCAGGGAATTTTTCCAAAAATTCCAAAATGCCGGATTCTTTTGAGTGGTGCTCTCCAAATGTTTCATAATCCATGAACAAGTTAACTATTTCACCATTATTACCTGCGCCATTAATCCATTTTGCATATTTGTCAGCTGTTAATGGATATTCCTTCCAATTTGTTTGCGAGAACCTAAAAGCAATATCATCGCTAAGCTTGTAGTTTCTTAAAAGAACGCCTGTTTTTTTATTGCTCACCGTTTTGTATACATAATTTGGATTTCTCCACCCTAGTATATGGTCGGAACCTTCGGCAAGAATCCCTTTGTAACCCATATGTTCAATATAATGAGACATCTCATTATTCATTATAAGCTCGGTGTTTCTAAATATCTTTGGTTCCTGGTCAAAAAGCTCTTTTATCTTCTTTTTATGAAGTTCTAATTGTTCTTTAAACTCCTTTTTTGAATAGATATAGGAAAGAGAGTGGTGGTATGTTTCAGAAAGGAACTCAACACAACCTGTATCAGCAAGTTCTCTAAAACTTTTTAAGACTTTAGGGGCATATTCCTCAAATTGCTCTATGGCAGTTCCCGAGATTGAAAAAGCAATTTTAAACTTCCCTTTAAATCTTTTAATAAGTTTCAACAAAACTTTATTTGCGGGCAAATAACAATCTTCTGCTACTCTTCTGCATATCTCTTTGTTTTTTTCTATGTCAAAATAATCTTGCGTATTATTTATATCAAAAACATGGTACTTCCTTAATCTATGTGGCTGATGAACCTGAAAATACAAACAAACACTTACCAAATACTCCACCCCCTCTTTTAAAACTACTAGTTAACTGTTATAAGTTTCACTCAATACATCCCTATAGGCTTTTATGCACTTAACTGCAGCAGAATCCCACTTATGTTGGTAAACTTCTTTTGAACCATTCTCTCTCATGGTATTGTGCAGTGTTTTGTAATTGAGTGATGCAATTATCATATTGCTCATCATGTCGGTGTCCCAGAAGTCAACTTTAAAACAATGTTTCAACACTTCAGAAACACCTGAATTTTTAGATATGATACAAGGCGTATTGTTTCTCATTGCCTCAAGAGGCGTAATTCCAAAAGGCTCTGAAACTGAAGGCATCACATACAGGTCGGCCATCTTATATGCTTTGTCTATATCATCTCCCCTTAAGAATCCCGAAAACAAAAGGTTTTTTCCAAGCCCCATCTCAGCTGATTTATCTATAAGAAAGCCTTCCATATCCCCCCCTCCTGCCATGATAAAAGTAATTGAAGGGTCATATTCAACTACCTTTTTTGCGGAATATAGGAAATATTCAGGTCCTTTTTGAACAGTAAATCTACCTAAATATAGCACAGTCTTTCCATTGCGAGGCTTAATCTCACTCTCTTTCATATTACCAAAATCTACACCATTATGCACAACTTCCACCTTTTCTGGTGGTACACCATAATGCTCCACCACTTTTTGCTTGGTTAAGTTGCTAACTGCTAGAATTTTGTCGGATGCGTGGAACCCTCTTCTTTCAATATCATAAACTTTCTGGTTAGGGTTTCCGCAGGTCCTGTCAAATTCTGTTGCATGTATATGGACAATAAGGGGCTTACCTGTTTCTTTTTTGGCTTCAATGGCGGCAGGGTAAGTCATCCAATCATGAGCGTGCAGTATGTCATAGTCTTCTATACCTGCGATTATTTTTACCTTTTTCGCGTACCTATGGACCTCCTCGTAAAGATTTTCTCCATAAGGATTCTCCTCTGAGTCACTTCTATTTTCCATCTGAAGATACTTAAATTTCCCGAGCCTCTCTTCATATGTTTGAGAGTTCACGTATTCTCCTAGAAGTGAATTTATTGCCTTGATTTTGAATGACTTGTTTTTTAAGAAAACGTTATTGGCAGTTATAAGCTTTACGTGGGTGGAATTTGGATCATTTTCTCCTTTCATTCTTGGCAGGACAAAAGTGATATCCACATCTTTCTCTCTCATGGCTTTGGTCAAGCCATAACAAGCCGTACCAAGCCCTCCTGCATTGAAAGGAGGGAATTCCCATCCCAACATTAATACTTTCATTCACAATTGCCTCATATGCTCTCATCTAATTTTATAAAAATAGTTGCTCGCTCTTATTTAAATTTTGTGTTAACCCTTGTGTTTTGTCACAAGTGCGTCACAAAAACGAAAAATGAAACTTTTTTATATCATTTATTTACTCCCTCTCGCTACAATTTGTTTTTAAGTATAACTAATGGGGGTCTTAAATGGGTAATGGAAATAAGATGTATAGAGAGATTGTTGATTCGCAGAGCATTGTTACGGATATCTTTAGGATGGTTGATATGAAACCAAGATGTTTTGGAGAAATCTTTAAGAGGGTTCACGAGTCAGATTTTGGAAAAGCTTATCATAGGGCGTTTAGTGAGCCTGGCGACTTTTATAATTGTTGTTATGAGAAGACTCTGGCTGCTTACCGGAGCCTTAGAAGATGATATTTGGGGGATTATTTAGGGGATTAAAATGGACAAATTAGATGATTATGACAAGGCGATATGCAGAGAGCTCATAAAGAACCCAAGGCTTAGTGATAACAAGGTCTCAAGAAATACCAGCATTCCTGTAAAAACCGTTAACAGGAAGAGAAAGAGGCTTGAAAAAAACAACGTCCTGCACTACCTCGTTCATATAGAGAATGGTGCAGAAGGAACGGGAAAATTTAATTCAAGGGCCCAGTTTATTGTTACTTTTCGGCAGGGGCTTACCAGGAAAATATTTTATGAAAGTCTTCTAAATACAGGTTTTTCTTATCATGAGATAAAACATATAAGTAACGCCTATGTGGGGGAATATGAAGGAAGGCTTGCTTATGTTATAATGATTGAAAGCAGGGTACAAAGTGATCTATTGGAAGTCTTCAATTCTGATATTGTGCCTAAATTGCAAAATATGCTGGGTCACGACTGTATATATGAGACAAGGGTTATTTATTTGCACAGCAATATTGCTAAACTGCATAATTACATTAAGGACTTTAATATATCTGAAGGAAAAATTAAGGACTCTTGGCCTGACGAGAAGATTTATGTCTGGGAGTAGCTATGGGTTTATGCTGTTTTTATCCTACAAAAATAATAAGTTTTGAAGTTGGGCTAATAAAAAAACCTTGTTTTTTTAGAACTTGAAAAGATACGCTCCGGACAATATCCTGGCTCTTTTTAGGTGTGATTGGCTTGCAACTAATAAACTCAAAATTTTCGTTATATCTAAAAAGATATAAAAATAAATCTAAATAGTTAATTAATTATATTTTCTTAAACTATTAAATTTTAAAAAAGAAACATTTTTATATTAAATAATATCTTAATAGGATATAATATCTAATGTTTTTAGTTAAATATAAAATTTGCCAGGGTGTATTGATGCTTGAAAATGACTTAGAACAGGAAATAGTTGATCTTTACTCGGCTAACCTTGTTGATTTGTTGAGCATTAACGAAATTTCTAAAAGACTGAATAAAAAGTATCCTTATATTAACAAAAAAGTTAATCAACTGATTGAGCGGAGGATTTTAAATAAAATAGTTGTTGGAAGATCATACCTTTGTTCACTTAATCTGGAAAATGAGAAGACCATGTTGTT
The DNA here is from genome assembly GCA_964491305.1 of uncultured Methanosarcinales archaeon. GTDB lineage: Archaea > Nanobdellota > Nanobdellia > Woesearchaeales > DSVV01 > CAZBGG01. Next base: position 1,280 of record CAZBGG010000001.1, on the reverse strand, counting down.
ATTAGCTCTTTGCCAAATTAACAAAAAAAAAGAGGATTTTGAATTTTTAAGAAAATACGTTATTCAAAACAGCTTGGACTTAACCGTACATTCTGTGGTAAGCTATCAAGATGGGATTATTTTTATTGTTAATGGCTTAAGGGAAAGAAGAAAGATAATCGAGGACCATCCCCATGCACAGGCCCTTCACAAATCAGAGTTTGTTGACATGCTTATTGACACACCCCATCTTTTTCATAATCATATAGTTGTCTACGGCTATGAAAGGTTTTTTGAGTTGGTGGCTTCAGCCAAAGAGGAGCTTAAAATAAAGTATTCGCCTTTGAAATATTAAAATGCAGTTAAAAAAAATGAACACGCTAAAATTTGTAATATTGTTTGCATTGCTTATGGTTACCCCTATCCTTGGAAATGAGGTTATTGTTGAGGTTAACGATGACTCTTCGGGTAAGCCTCTTGGTGATGTCCTGATTGAGTTAGACGATAATAGGGCAAAAACTAACAAAGAAGGCGTATCCATTTTTACTGGAGTTTCTGATGATAGATATTCTCTCACTGCAGAGAGAAATGGTTTCAAAAGATATAGGCAGAATATTGAAATAGATACTGATAAAGAGATAAGCTTCTCCATGGAGAAAGAAGAAGGGCGTGGTCCTGATTCGGATGGTTTGATACCTTCAATTGAAGTCCAGAATCTAGAGAATGGCACAGTTCTTAATAACGAAAGCCTGGATGTGGACTTCTATGTAGTATCAAGAGGTACTATAGACTCATGTAGCCTTCTTTCCGGGAAGGAAGGGATGCTTGGGTTTTCAATCGAAGACAAAGAAAATAACCTTAGTGGTGGCAGTAATGATCTAAGTGCCGAGCTCCCTAACGGTGTTTATTTAATCCAAGTGATGTGCAGGAATGAATATGGTCTTGGTTATTCATCTTCTTACGAGATAACTGTACAAGGTTTTGCTGAAGAAGAAAAGGAAGTTTATGAGTATGAACCTATGGAAACTAGCGATGAAGGTAAGAAGGACCATGTTGAAGACGATAACAATGAAGGTTCAGAATTAACAAGAGAGATTGAGGATTTTAAGGGAAGATTGGAAGGGGTTGTTTTGCTAGAGGATACTTTGTTGAGAGAAAAGATTAAAAAAATTCTTGGTTTGCGCAATATTATAGAAAAAAGCAAAAAAGATCTCAAAAGATTAAAGCAGGAAAGTATTGATATAGAAGGCCTTAGGATTTCTGAAACAGGTTACAGGGAACAAAGAAGCAAGGTCTCAAGG